>JBFIIN010000006.1:0-21941 GCA_041601225.1 Oceanococcus sp. | reverse complement strand
CTTTGCCGCGGCGCCGCTCGACCAGCTCGGCCGCCGCCAGATCATCCAGCGCGCGCTTGGCGGTGATGCGTGAAACACCGAAGCCTCTGGCCAGCTCATCCTCGGTCGGCATCTGTTCGCCGTGCGGGATCGATCCGTTGAATATCCGGTTCTTGAGCAGGGTAAACAACTGAAAATAGAGTGGCGTTGGCGCTTGATCCTGTAACGATTGGCGCTCGCGGTCGCTGAACAAATCAGACATGGACGTCATATAGCGTTTCCCACCCGGAGTTTCACTCGGACCGACACTGCCAATCCGTTGCGGCTTTATGGCAACCAGCTCACCGCTGAGCATGGCGGCCACTCCAAGCTTGGCCTTGGACTTTTTCATTGTACCGCTTTCCCCTGGCCGCCGGACGCGGCGCTGCCTGGCCGTCGGCGGTTCACGATCGTCGCCAGCACCTCAGTCAGATCCTGAACTTCGGCGTATTTGGCATGCATGTCGAACAAATTGGCGGCGTGGGCGTCCGGATTGCGGTCGCCGACCGCCTCGCGCGGCACCACCACGGGATACTCGTGTTGCAGGGCATCCACGACCGTCGCGCGCACGCAACCTGAGGTCGTCAATCCGGTCACCACCAGCGAATCGGCCCGGGCGGCCTGCAGGCGTTCGGCCAGGTCCGTCTTGAAAAAGCTGCTGGCCCACTGCTTTTCGATTACCGGCTCGCCGGAGCCTGGCGCCAGCGCCGGATCGACCTGGACCCACTCCGATTCCGGAGTCAGCAGATCGAGCGCGGCAATACGCTGCCGAAACACCCGCGCCTGATCATCGCTGCGGTAGACCACGGTCGTGAAAAACACCGGCAGTTCCGCGGCGCGAAAAGCCGCGAGCAATTGCGCATTGGCGACAACCACCTCCGCGCAGGCACTGCCCAGCGGACACCGCGGATCGGTGAAGCCGCGGATCAGATCGACCAGGAGCAGGGCCGGACGCTGGCCCAGACTCAGGCTTTGGCGCTGCAGGTCAGCCATGCTGCGCGCCGAAAAATTTGCCAAGCAGCGCCCCGACTTCGCGCACCTGCAGCTCGCAGAGAAAGGTGCGCGCGCCGGCAATCTCGGCCTTTTCGCCCCGCGCCAGCAAGGCATAAGCGGCATCGAGCTGGCCATGCAGGGGGTCTAGGGTTCCGGCGAAAACCAGGGTTGGGCATTGCAGCGCCCGCAACTGAGCCTGGGTGTCTACCTGAACGACTGCCGCATAGGCCTGTGCATAGGCCGGGCCCGCCGCCGCCCCCGCCAGAACTTCCCGTTGCCTGAGCGCCGCGGGGGCCTGCCCGTCCTTGGCCGCAATCCGTTGCCAGAGTGCCGGCAAATGACTGCCGTCGGCGGCAAGCGGCAACTCGGCAGCAAGCTGCGGCAAGCGCTCGCGCAAGCTGTCGGTCAGCAGGCAGGGACCGGACATGGCCAGCGCAGCGACCTGCGCCGGATCGTCCGTGGCCACCTGCAAGGCCAGGGCTGCGCCGGTGTGATGGCCAAACCAGAAACACGGTTCAGCTCGCAGCATGCGCACCGCGGCCCGCAGTCCGGCAGCTGCCGTGGCGACGCTGAAAGGACCCGGCAGCGCGTCGGACTCCCCGAAACCCGGTGTATCCAGCGCAATCAGATCAAAGCGACCGGCCAGCTCGCCCATCAAGGGCTCGTACATTGCGGAGCTGCTGGGCGTCTGGTGCAGCAGAATCAAAGCGGGCGCGCCGCGGGTCTCGGCCCGGCGATAGTGAATCTGACCCCGCTCCAGATCGACGTAGCCACGACGGATCCTGACGCTCACGGTGCGTCGCCCAGTTCCAGCGAAACCCACTTGAGCTCGGTGAATTCCTCAATGCTGTAATGCCCGCCCGAGCGCCCCAGACCGGACAGGCCCGTACCACCCACCGGCGCCAGCGCATTGCTCTGAAAACTGTGCATGCCGATATGCACGGCGCCGCTGCGAATCTCGCGCGCCGCGCGAAAGCCCCATTGATAATCGCGGGTCAGCACGGCCGCGGACAGGCCGTAGGCCGAATCATTGGCCAGGGCGATGGCCGCGTCCAGATCGGCCGCCGGCACAATGGAGGTGAGCGGGCCAAAAGTCTCTTCTCGCCAGGCCGCGCAGGTCGCCGGCGCATTCAGCAGAGCCGTCGGCGCATAGGTCAGCCCGGAACGAACCTGGCCACCAGTTAACAAACTGGCTCCAGAATTTAACGCATCTTCCTGATGTTGTTGTATTTTTTCAAGTGACTTTCGGTTGATCAACGGGCCATACGCGGTTTGTGGATCGCGCAGATCACCCAGCGGCAGCGCCTCACAGGCGGTCTTGAAGGCCAGCAGAAAATCGTCATAGATGGGCTGCTCGACAACGATGCGGGAATTGGCCATGCAGATCTGGCCGGCGTGATTGAACATGCCCGCCGCCGCGACCCTGGCGGCCTTTTCGACATCGATGTCGCGCAGGACCAGCAAGGCACTTTTGCCACCCAGTTCCAGCTGCACGCGCAACATGCGCTGCATGGCCCGGGCGCCAATCGCCTGACCCGTCGCGGTGGACCCGGTCAGGGCAATCCCGTCGATACCGGGATGCGCGACCAGCGGCGCGCCGCAGTCGGCGCCATAACCCGTCACCACATTCACCGCCGCGGCCGGCACGCCGGCCTCCAGCAACAAGCGCGCAAAAGCCAGCGCGATCAGCGGCGTTTCTTCCGATGGCTTGATGACCACGGCATTGCCGGCGGCCAGCGGAAAAGCCACCATCTTGGTCAGCAGCGCCAGGGGCGCATTGTAGGGCGACACCACGGCCACCACGCCGACTGGCTCGCGAAACACCATGGACAGCCGGTCCGGTCGGTCGTTGGGAAAGGTATCGCCATACAGGCGCCGCACTTCACCCGCCGCCGTACGCAACAAATCCGCCGCGTAGGAAATTTCGAAACGGGCCTTGCTGATCGTCGACCCGGATTCGTCGATCAGCGTATCCAGCAGCTCGCTTTCGCCCCGCGCCTCGAGCAAATCGGCGGCAGTGAGAAAAGCCCGCTCGCGTGCGTTCGGCGCCAGCTTGGACCATCGCGCAAAGCCGCGGCGCGCCGCCGCCACGGCCAAATCAACATCGGCCTGCCCGGCTCGCGCGACTTGTCCCAGCACGGTTTCGGTGGCCGGCGCCAGGACATCAAAGGTCGCGCCGCTGAGGGCCGGTCGCTCCTGACCATCGATCAGCAATTGGCCCTGGATCATGTGGCGCGTCCGGCAACCCCGATCACCCGGGTACCGCGAAAGAACTCGAAGGTTTCGACGGTGCCCTCATCGCCCAGCCCGGACAAACCCCAGGCCGGTCGCGGCGCCTGGGGATGCAGGTTCAGCATGCTGACCGCATTGAGCTTGATCAAACCCGCGCGCACCCCGCGCGCCACCGACCAGGCCCGGTCTTCCGCGCCAAACACATAGGCCGCCAGACCAAATGGGGTCTGGTTGGCCAGGGCCACCGCCTGCTCATCCTCGTCAAACACATGTACGGTGGCGACCGGGCCAAAGATTTCTTCCAGGGTCTGTTCCGGCGCCAGCCCGGTGATCAGGGTGGGCGGAAAAAACCAGCCCGGCAAATCCGGCAGCGGCGTCGGCTGATGCAACGCGCCACCCAGGTTCTTCAGGGCTTCGACCTGGGCCGCCACATGGGCGCGATGGCCCTGCGAAACCAGCGGGCCCATGGTGCTGTCGGCGTCCATCGAGCTGCCCAAGCGGATATCCGCCAAACGGGCCAACACGCCGGTCAGTAGCGGCTCGACCTGTGAACGGTGTACCAGCAAGCGCCCTAAGGCCCGGCACCACTGACCGTTCAAAGTCGTCAGCGCGGTAACCACGCCATCCACCGCCGCGCCCAGGTCCGCATCGGCCAGCACGATCAGTGGATTGTTACCGCCCAATTCCAGCTGCGCCGGTTTGATGTCCTGCGCACAAGCCGCGGCTATGGCCCGCCCGGCCGCCAGCCCGCCTGTAAAGGACACTACCCGCACCCGGGAATCGGCGACCAGGGCGGCGCCCACATCGCCAGCGCCGTGCAAGAGCTGCAACATGCCGGCCGGCAAGCCTGCAGCGCAGGCCGCTTCAGTAATCAACTGGGCCGACTGCGGGGCCCATTCGGATGGCTTGAGCAAGACCGGACAACCGGCAGCCAAAGCCGAGGCGACCTTATGCGCGGCGATACCCGCCGGCGCGTTCCAGGGGGCAATTACCGCTGCCGGACCCAGGGGCAGCCGCTCTATGGCCAGCGGACCAAATGGCCCGTCGCGCTGCGGCTGAGCCGGCGGATTCAGGCACAGCTCGGCCGCTTGGCGAAAGGCACCGGCACAGAGCTGCACAAACTTCGTGGTCAGCCCAATGATCACGCCGGTCGCGCGCGCATCCGCTTCAGCAATCGCCGGGCCACGGGTCAATATTTCTTCGGCGACGCGCTGCAGATCTGCCGCGCGCTGCGCCGGGCTCAGCCGCAACCAGGCGTTGTCCGCATGGGTCGCCACGGCCAGTTGCAGAGCCCGTACGATTTGCTCCGGCGAGCTGGCCAGCTGCGTGAACAGCGGGCGACCATCGTTGGCATCGCAAACCGCACGATCCAGGCTGATTGCGGGTTCTTCCCAGCCACCCGCGATGTAATTCCTGAGCGCCACTTAGCTGCCCGCGACACCGAAGCCCAGCTGTTCGGCGCCTTCCACCAACAGCTGTGCCGACTGGAGACGGCCACGCTCGGCCGGGAAGGCTTGCACCAGGCCCATGGCCAGATCACGAATGGCGCGTGATGCGGGCGCACTGAAGCCGGTGCCCGAGGTACCCATCATCTTCAGAGCGCTCTGGGCGACCTTGAAGGAGTACTCGCCGATCTGCCCCTTGCAGGTGCGCCAGAACAGATTGATTTCGTCCTTCGGTATCGGCGGATTTGGATTGGATTCCAGGGCCACCTGGCGCTGCGCCCAGAGCATGGCGGTGTGCAGATCCGCATACATCTGGCCAATCAATTGCTGCTGAAACGGTCCGCTGCCGATGGCTTTGCCGGTATCCGCAAACTTGCGGCTGGTCACCACATTCATCGCCGCGTTGTAGGCCGCAAAGGCGCCACCCAGGTAGATTACCGAGGCCGCGACCTGGCTGCCGACGAAGGAGGTCCGGCTCATTTCGCAACTGCGGGCAAAGGCGCCCTGGATGGCCAGCGCGTCGTTGTCAGCCACGAACACGTTTTCCAGTATCAGACCTTCCGTGGCGGTACCACGCATACCCAGGGAGTCCCAGGGGGCGCGCGGCCGTTCGCCGGGGGTGCCACGGCGCACGATGAAAGTGCATAAACCGCTGGCGTCGTTGATTCCCTCGAGGCTGGCCGTCACCAGATACATGTCGGCGATACCGGTGGCGCAGCCAAAAGACTTGCTGCCATTCAGCTCCCAGCCACCCGCGACCTTTTTGGCCGTGGTCTGAATGGTGATCGCGGCTTTCTCCGACTTCACGTCCTCTGAAGCAAAGTTGGCCATCCACTGGCCTTCCTCACCCATCAGGCGCAGCAGCTTCTCGGCGAAAGCGCGCACCACGGGCGCCTCTTCCTCGCTGAACTTGCCGGCTTCCAGGGCGGCCAGAGCCAGCGTGCCACGCGAAGCCGAGGTGTTATGAAAGAAATAGGTCAGCGCAGTCGAAGGGCAGACCGTGCCTATCGCGAACGCCGCACCGGCCCAGTCACGCAGGCCGCCACCCAGACCGCCAAACTCTTCAGGAACCATCAAGCCCAGCAGGCCCGCGTCACTCAAGGTGACCACATTGGCCGGATCAAAAAAGGCGTCGTGATCCATCTTCTCGGCGCGCTCGGCGAGCACCGGCAGGATGGCCTCGACCTTTTCGGCCCGCGCGCGCTCGGCCGGCGTAAGGTCGTCGATCAGATATTCAGCGGTCAGCTTGCTCATGGTGTCTCCTGCGGCGCACCTTGATGGAACGCTATTTGTTGTGGGGGCTCAGCCGCGCGTGGCGCGCAGCAAAGCGATGATTTGTTGCACGGCATCGAGGCCGATCAGCGGCGTGATCTGATTCCAGACCTTGTCCACCTCCGGGTTGAACAGCACGCTGCGGTGGCCCTCATCGCGAGCCGCGCGCTGTTCGGCGCTGGTGCCCGCAAGCGCCGCGTCGGACACCCCGGCTGCCAGTACGGCGAACCAGTGGTCGAGGTAGGCATCCACCGCGGCGAAGGTCGAACGAAAAGCGGATTCGTCCGCGCGGTTGACCAGCATCCACGGCGACATCACCGCATATTGGCGCGGGTCCAGCTGGGCCGGCGTCAGACCAGGCAGTTCGCGATGCTGCTTGAACTGCTCGGTCAGCGGCGCGAACACCTCGTCCATATAGGCCAGGGCCACCGCCAGATCCAGGCGCGGGATCAGATCCAGGTGAAAGGCGTAGTCGGCACCATTGCGCACCGAATCCACGGTGAAATGGGGCACCCCGGATTCGGTATCGGCAAACGCAAAGAGCATGTGCGAGTCGAGCCCGATGGCGGGCACGACGATCGTGCAGGACACCAGCTGACAGAGTGGCCCGCCCTTGAAAAGCCGAACCTGACCGACCTGACCTTGGGCCATCGGCACCTGACTGATCAGCGACAGCAACGGGCCGCCATCAGCGTCCAGCACTTCGAGCAGACCGAGGCGCTCGACGATGCGGTTCAGCGTCTGGTCGTGCAGTTGTTGGGACAGGGACTGGCTCATCTCGGGCTCTCTCGCAATGGATTTTTCAATGTGCCGCGGTGATCGGATCCAGCAACCACCAGGCGCGGCCACGCACCAGATCGGTGCCCAGCGAGACCACTTTATTCGCGGCGTTGGCCGGATAGACCGTGGCCTGAGTGCGCCCCGGGCAGGCTGCGGCGCGCGTCAAAATGGGCTGGCTGAGCAGCCCATCGAAAGGACGTTCGGCCCAGGGTGTCATCACGGTAAAGTCTTTTTGCAGGCTGCAGATCAGGCTGCTGCCCTGCGGCCCGGGCTGGCAGGCCGCCACCAGATTCATGCGGTTCTCCGCGGCCCGCTCCACCAGGCCGGTACGCAGCTCCCAGGCTTCCAGCGGCGCGCAGGGGACCAGCAAGAGATCAACGCCACGCATGGCCAAGAGCCGGCTCAACTCCGGATAGATCGCATCGTCACCGCTGAGCACGGCCACGTGGGCGTCATCAAGTTGCAGGCTCTGCAGTTCATCCTGCGCAGGCGACCAGCCGTAACGCTCACTGCGATGAAGCAAGGGCTGGCGCAAGAGCAGGCCGCTGCGATCCAGGAGCACGGCGACCAGCGCATAGCCGTCGCCCACTGGCTCGACGATGTTCAGGGCCACGCGACTCTCGCCGCAGACCGCGGCCAGCGCCTCGACCACGCCCGCGGACTGCGCTGCCGCCGTAGCCAGCGCGCTGGCCGACAGCTGCGACACAAAGAACAACTCGGGCAGCACGAGGTAGCGCGCACCCGCGTTGACCGCCTCGGACACCGCCGTAATCGCAGCCTCAAGGGCGCCAACTCCGGTCCCAGGAAGCTGCAGGGCCGCCACTTCCAGCCGGGCGGCGCCGCTGAATACCGGCTCCGGCTGGGTCGCTGGATCGACGCCCAGATCCTTGTACAGCGCGGGACGGCGGGCGGCAATCACGTCCGTACCGTCGGGGCGCTGCGCGCGCGCCACCTCGGCCAGGTCTATGTCCGCCCAGATCACCTCCGCCCTATCGGCACTGGCCATCGCCAGCACGGTGCCATCGGGCGCCACAATCTGGCTATCACCGGCGCCGCTCAGGAAGCGCACCGGAATTCCGGTCTGCGCGCTCACCGGCTCCAGCAAGGCTTCGGGAATCAATGCACCGACCTTGTTTGCGGCCACCACGAAGACCCGGTTTTCAGCCGCGCGCACCGGGATATGCAAGCTGCCTTCATCGGTGGCAAAGGAATTGAGGCTGTTGCACAGAATTTGCGCGCCGCGCAAAGCCAGGCAGCGCGGCGTTTCCGCCACCACCCCATCCATGCAGGCATACATGCCCAAGCGGCCGATCGGGGTGTCTACGATCGGCCCGGGCTGCGGCGCCCGCTGCAAAAAATCGTTCTCGTGGCCGATCAGGACCTGCTTGTCGTTGCTGCCCAGAACTTCGCCCGTCGGCGCGATCAGCAGGCTGGTGCCGGTGCAGGTCGTGCCTTCCCGACGCACGGTGCAATTGACCACCACATAGGCCTGGATGTCCCGCGCTGCTCCCGCAATCGCTGCGACAAATTCACCATCGATATCGACGGCGACCCGGTGACAATGGGCTGCGTCGTCGTACCAGGACGCGTGGTTGGCAAACTCCGGAAGCACCACCAGATCCGGCTTGCAACGCCCGGCTTCGCGCAACCAGTGCAGGCAGGTCCGCAAGTTGGCCGCGACGTCCACACCCACCGCGAACTGTGCCGCGGCGACCCGCACGGTCTGCGATCTCAGCGCGTCACCCTGGTCTTCCATGCCCATTTACCCCTGTCGTTCGGGACCATCAATCGCGGCAAATGTATTATTGTTATATCAACTATGTCAATGTGAGAAATGGACGCCGCGGCTTGCAACTCCGGGGCGCAAATCCGCGGAGCGCGCCGTGCGGAGGCGGGATTGGCGATGCCCGCATCGAGCGGGCATAAGTATTTATCTATTGTTTTTATAAAAACTATATATTTTTACTTAGTTCCGGTTCGCGCTAGATTGGCGACCCACGGCACCTATCGAGAGTAGCGACCATGCGGCCCCACGTAGAATTGATCGACGAAAAAGACCTGATCTGGCACCCCGCTGAACTGGTGGGCGGCAGCGGCACCGCCGTCCAGCGCAACCTGGCCTATGACGAGGAAGACGGCTCGGTGTCGGCCAAGATTCATTTTGAATCCGACTGGACCCGCCCGGCCGGCGTGCATGTGGCGCAAACCGAGTGGTATGTGCTGGAAGGCGAAGTGAAGCTGGGCGACCAGGTGCTGGTCGCCGGCGATTACTGGATGACCCCGGCTGGCGTCGTGGCGCCAGCGCTGGCAGTGAAAGCCGGGACCCAAATTCTCTATTTCCGCGAATACGGCGACTGGCGCTTTGTGGTGACCGACCGTAACTGGGACAGCGTGCGCGAGGACCAGAAACTGGTGGTCATGCACAGCAGCAAGATGGACTGGATAGACGTCGTCGATGGCAGTCCCATGCGCTTCGATCTGGGCGGCACGCCGGTCCCGGGCCTGTACATCAAACTGCTGTTCCGCGACGAAAAGACCGGTTTCTACACGCGCCTGATCAAGGCCAAACCGAACTGGCGCGAGCATCCGCTGGCCCATCACCCGGTCTATGAGGAAGCCTATTGCCTGGAAGGCAGTTTCCATTACAACTTCGGTGAGATGTGGCCGGGCACCTACTTTTTCCGACCCGCGCTGGTGCGCCACGGCGATTTCACCGCGGGCGACGAAGGCACGGTGTGGCTGCTGCGCTGCGACGGTGATCTGGTGGACTGGTACACCGACAATGCCAGGATGGAAATGCATGGCGACCCGGTGAACTGGGGCCCCGAATACCCACAAACGCTGGACCCGGTGCCGGTCCTGCCGGTGCGCTCGCGTTCGATAGGCGCAATGGAAGATCCCTACTACAGCTAGGCTGCCTGCCAGGACGGGGTGAAAGCGCGCAGCGCGATCGCCGAGCGGGCACCCGGGCCGATCCTGGTCAATCCGCGTGGCCGTTAGCACAGAGCCAAGGCAAATACCGCCCGCTAAAATGCGCGCGACACCTCTGACACCGCGCAAGATCGCCCATGAGCACCCTGGAATTTACCGCCGGCCAACGCTGGGTTTCTGATGCCGAGCCCGACCTGGGCCTCGGTCTGGTGCTCGAAGCCGAGCAGCGCATCGTCAAACTGCTGTTCCCCGCCACCGGCGAAGAGCGGGCCTATGCCAGGCAGGGCGCACCGCTGAGCCGGCTGCGCCTGGCGGTAGGCGACCTCACCGCCAGTGAAGCCGGTTGGGAGCTGCAGATCGAGGAGCTCCACGACGAAGGCGGGCTGATCACCTATGTCGGCACCCGCCGCGACACCGGCGCCGCGATACGCTTGCTGGAAACGCGCCTGGCCCACGATCTGCAGATCAATCAACCGCGCGATCGCCTGCTCACCAACCAGTTCGACAGCCACGCCTGGTTCGAGATGCGTCACGCCAGTCTGCAGCATCGCGCCGAGCTGGAACAAAGCCCGCTGCGCGGACTGCTCGGCCCGCGCATCGCCGCGATTCCGCATCAGCTCTATATCGCGCATGAGGTAGCCCATCGCCATGCCCCACGGGTCCTGCTGGCCGACGAGGTGGGCTTGGGCAAGACCATCGAAGCCGGCTTGATCCTGCATCACCAGTGGCAGACCGAGCGCGCCCAGCGGGCGCTGATCATTGTGCCACCTGCCCTGCTCAGCCAATGGGTACTGGAACTGCTGCGCCGCTTCAATCTCAACGCGGCGATCTTTGACGAGGAACGCTGCGCCGAGGCCGAGTCGGCCAGCGGCGACAACCCCTTTGCCACCGAACAACTGGTGCTATGCGGCCTGGATTTCCTGCTGAGCCACCCGCAGCGGGCACAACAAATTCAGGAGTTGGACTGGGACCTGCTGGTGGTCGATGAGGCCCACCATCTGGGCTGGTCGGTCGCTGAGGCCAGCCCGGAATATCAGTTGATCGAGGATCTCGCCGCGAAAATTCCGGGACTGTTGCTACTCACCGCCACCCCCGAGCAACTGGGTCACGCCAGCCATTTCGCCCACCTCCGCCTGCTCGACCCGGACCGCTTCAGCGATCTGGAACACTTCGTGGCCGAGCGGGAACATTTCGTGGAGGCGGCCCGCGACGTGGATGCCCTGCTGCAAGCCGGCCGAAACGACGAAGTGCAGACTCTGCTGGATCGCCACGGCACCGGCCGGGTTCTGTTCCGCAATTCACGCAAGCAGATCACCGGCTTTGCCGCGCGCGTATTGCACAGCTATCCCCTCAGCCCGGTCCCTGCTGAATCCGACGCGGAGGATGGCGATGGGGTCGCCGCGGACCCCCGGGTGGACTGGCTGCTGAGCTGGATGCGTTCGCACCGGAACAAGGTGCTGGTGATTTGTGCCCGCCAGGACACGGCGATGGCGCTGGAGCAATATCTGCATTTTCAGAAAGGCCTGCGCTGCGCCGCCTTTCATGAAGGCCTGGGTTTGCTGGCCAGAGACCGCGCCGCCGCCTGGTTTGCGCAGGACGATGGCGCGCGCGCCCTGATCTGCTCGGAAATCGGCAGCGAGGGCCGCAATTTTCAGTTCGCCCAGCATCTGGTGCTGTTCGACCTGCCCGGCGACCCTGACCTGCTGGAACAGCGTATCGGCCGCCTGGATCGCATCGGCCAGCGCGATACCGTGCATATCCATGTGCCCTTTGTGCAGGGCTCGGGCCAGGACCTGCTGTTCCAGTGGTATCACCTGGGGCTGGATTCCTTCGCGCGCTACTGCCATGCGGGCAGTCAGCTCAAGGCGCTGTTCGCCGATGAGTTGCAGGAGGCCATGCGCAATCCCCGGGCTGCCAGCACGCTCATCCAGCGCAGCCGGGAAAAACGCGATGAGCTGAATCAGGCACTGGAGAATGGCCGCGACCGGCTGCTGGATCTCAGCTCCTGCCAGCCCGCTATCGCCGAGCCGCTGGCCGAGCAGCTGCGCGCCCCCAGCACAAGCCTGGGGCCATACCTGGAGCGCATCTGTCAGTGCTATGGCATCGAGCTGGAGAATCTGGACGAGTTCAGCCTAAGCCTTCGCCCCGACACCAATTACGAGGAGGGCTTCAAGGACATCAGCCTGGACGGCACGGGCTTCACCAGTGATCGCGACACCGCCCTGGCCAAAGAAGATTTGCAGTTCCTCAGCTGGGAGCACCCGCTGATCACCGAAGCCATGGACCGGGTGCTGGGCAGTCATCGCGGCAATACGGCGCTGGGGGTGATCTCCACGTCGGTCGTCCCCGCCGGCACCCTGCTGCTGGAATGTCTGTTTCAAATCGGCAGCGTGGCACCCAAGTCCCTGCAACTGGGCCGCTATCTGCCGCCGCGCATGCTGCGTCTGGTGATTGACCACGAATTGCGTTCGCTGGCCGAAGCTCTACCCTTCGCCGCACTGGAAGGACAAGTCCAGACCCTCCCACTGGAGCGGGTCAAGGCCGCACTGGTTGCCAAGAAAGCTCTGCTGGAAGACATGCTGAACCACGCCCAGGCGCAGGTGGAGCAGCAATTGGCTGGCTTCAAGCACGCGGCGCTGGAAAGCATCGAGAAAAGCGTGCAGCCGGAACTTGCGCGTCTGCGCTACCTCAAGACCGTCAACCCCAGCGTCCGTGATGCGGAAATTCAGCATCTGGAACAACGCCTGGAAAAGCTCAAATCCGCCGCTGCCAAGGCCCGGATTGACCTGACCGCGGTGCGGGTGCTGATTGCCGCAGAATGAGTCTCACGGCGGGCCCCACGCGCTCAGACCGGCCCAGGCGCCCCAAGCTGACCTGTGCCAATTTTCCGACCGGGATGCAGCGCCCACGGTCGCCCGCTGCACCTGCCCGGTGTGACCTGCATCAAGGTGTCTGCCGACCCGGTGGCCTACTCTGCGACCGCATGTCCTCATCGCGTGGCCGCCATGTCCATCAAGCTGGGTTTCTACGGGGCCGCCGGCACGGTGACCGGTTCCAAGTATCTCGTCCAGGCCGAGCGCGCACGCCTCCTCGTCGATTGTGGTCTGTTTCAGGGATTCAAGACGCTGAGGCTGCGCAACTGGGCGAAGCCGGATTTCAATTCAGCGGATATCGCCGCGGTGGTCCTGACCCATGCCCATCTTGATCATTCCGGCTATCTGCCGGTCCTGATCCGGCAGGGCTTTGCCGGCCCCATACTGTGCACCCCTGCGACCCGTGACCTGTGTGAAGTCCTGCTCTCAGACAGCGGCCATTTGCAGGAGCGCGAAGCGGAGTTCGCCAATAGGCGGGGTTACAGCAAACACAAACCGGCCCAGCCCCTTTATACACAGCAAGAAGCCGAGGCCGCACTGAAACAATTCCGGACTGTGGAATTCGGTCGCGACCATGTCCTTGGGGAAACCTGCAGGGTCCGATTTGATCCCGCAGGCCATATCCTCGGTGCGGCGATAGTGAGTCTGGCAGTAGCGGGCCGCAAGCTGGTTTTCTCCGGCGATCTGGGCCGGGCGGGCAGCGCGACCATGCCCGACCCGACAACCGTCAGTGAAGCTGATTATCTTGTCGTCGAGTCCACCTATGGCAACCGCCGTCACCCCCAGCTTGACCCTGAGGAGGAACTCGCAGAAAGGCTGAACCCGATCCTGCGCAGCGGCGGCACCGTCCTGATTCCGGCCTTTGCCGTCGGGCGGACCCAGACCTTGCTGTATCACCTCTACAAGCTGAAGCAAGGGCAGCGAATTCCCGATGTGCCCGTCTACCTGGACAGCCCGATGGCGATCAATGCCAGCAATCTGTTCATTCGCCACGCCGATGCCAACAGGCTCACCGCGGCGGAGAGCGGGGCCGCCTGTGCCGTTGCCCGGTACACACGATCGGTTGAGGAGTCCAAGCAGCTGGACATCGATACCGCGCCCAAGATCATCATTTCGGCCAGCGGCATGGCCACCGGCGGTCGGGTGTTGCACCATCTGCGGCGCTATGCGCCGGGCGCCGGCAACCTCATTCTGTTCTCCGGTTTTCAGGCCGGCGGCACGCGCGGCGCAGCCCTGGTCGAGGGCGCCGAATCCATCAAACTGCTGGGCGACTATGTGCCGGTGCGCGCCGCCGTCAGCAATCTGGATATGCTGTCGGCGCATGCGGACGCGGACGGCATCATGGCCTGGCTGAAGGGCTTCTCACGCTCCCCCAGCCGATGCTTCGTATGTCACGGTGAACCCGCCGCGGCTGATGCGTTGCGCCGGCGCATCGCAGATGAGCTTCATTGGCCGGTATCGGCCCCGGAACACCGGGACGTGGTTAGCCTCGACGATTGAAGCTGGCGCAGAGCCAGCCGGACCTCACGCGCCGGGCGCTGCCTCGAACCCGCTCCGGGCAAAGTGTCAGCCCACTTGCAAACGCCGGAAGCGGGCAGCCGCGGCGGCCATTTTCATGACAGGCGGACCGGCGAGACAAAGCCCGGAGGCTTGATCCCGAGCACCGAGCAGTTCAGCTGATCGAGAATCGTTTCCGCCGTGTTGCCCATCAGGAGACCGGGAATCCCGGACCGGGCCACCGTGCCCATGACGACCAAATCGACGTCCAGATCCTTTGCCAGCTCGGGAATCACCTGCACCGCGGGTCCCTTGAGCAAATGTGACTCCGGCCGGAGAAACCGCAGAACATCGCCGCCAAGTCTGTCGACCATCGTCCGCAAATAAGCGTCAAGCAGCTCCGCATGTTCGCGCCCGACCTGCTCGACGTAGCTCGCGATCCGGTCCGCGGAAAGCGATGAAAATCCGTTTCGCATCAAGGGCTCTGCCAATGCCTCCCAGGCATGCGCTACATGCAGTTCGGCATGTTGCGCCAGCGCCATGGAACTGGCCAGTTCAAAAATATCCTGGTTGAGCGCCTGCTGCGCCGCACGCTCGCTGCCGGATAAGGTGTCACTGGGATCGAGGCTTACGGCGCACAGAATCCGCCGGTGCGCCATGTCCAGGTCCGGCTTCATGAGCCAGAGTGGACATGGGCATTTTCGCAGCAAGTGCAGGTCATCGCTGCCAAACAGACGGTCTGTCCAGGCGGGGTTCTCCGCGGTCTTGATGACCAAATCATGCTTGTCGGCGATGACCTTCCGGATGATGGCGAGAAACGGCGGACCTTCCAGCACAGCAGCAGCCGGAGGGCGCTTTCCTCCATGGGACGCGACCAATTTTCGCAGCCACTGCTCGCGCGACGCCGAAATTTCGCGGACCAATTGGGCGCGAATTTTTTCGCCCTCAGCAAGGCCGGTCGCGCGGGGCAGCCTGTCGGCCATTGCCACCAGAGACAGGCTGGCTTGGTTGGCTTCTGCCAGCGCGACCGCGTGCCGAGTGATCCCTTCGGCGCTACCGGCCGCCTCGATCACACACAGGATGTTCTTGAATCGTTTCATCCGCTTTGCTCCTGTTCCTGGCTGCGCGAGCTGGCTGTGGCGAACGAACGGACGCCGACCTGACGCGCCGCGTCCGCACCCGGCCTGACGACGCGGCCCGCTCCAGCTGAGGCCCGGATTTGTGCTTCGGACGCAGTCTAGCGCGTCACGGCAATGTGACCATCCCAGCCCCGCTTCCTGCAACAAGGTCAGCCCGCCGCCCGAAAATCCGAAGGTCTCGGCGCACTCAACATGCGCACAGGGGGCCACGCACACCGCACGCCATGCCACGCATTGTCGTGTTTGTTCACCCTGCTCGCCCGGCTGCATTGATGCAGGTCAATGCCCAACCACAGCCTCGACCGCGATCATTGGGGCCGGCTTTGGGTCGGGAGCTTGGTGTTGCGGACGCGCTATTGCGACTGGATTGTGTCACCGGCGGCCATCCGTCCGCCGGGCGAGCCACCGGGGCCACATGCGGCCACGATCAGCTGCGGGCACCAGAAACGTCCATCCAACTCATGACTGGCCATGCTCTGCACCACAGCGACCGATTTCACGCCCCGGGCCAGCCCGAGAGTACCGGGCCGCACCGGTCCATACCGCTCTGCAGGCGCTTGCGCCACAGTTCGTGGATTGCCAAGTGGTTTAGCCATTGGTCGTGATTCTAGCGGCGCGCAGCGTGCGTAGGATGATCCGGACTTTGCTCGGCACGGCGCTGGCCGTCTTCGGCCCAGGCCTTGCCCCCGCCTGGGCGCTGGACTGGTCCGATGTCGTGACGCCGGACACGGTTTTCCCTTTGTTCGGCAACCATCCCGCCGTTCGAAAATCCCTGGGTAGCCGCGAGCTGCCGCCCCCATATGGAGTGACCGCCAACTACTCGACATATCTGCAGCGCGTGACAATCACCGAGCTGAAATTTTATGAATTGGAGGCGGGCCAGCGGATACCATTGCCCCCGGAGCTGTTGCCGGCACTGGCATCGGCGTTCGAGCCAGCCAGCGGCGCGGACAATTCGGTGCACCTGTTCGGGGCGCGGCTCGACGTCTGGCTGTTGCCGTTCCTGAATGTGTTTTATCTCGGTGGCGAGGGCGACGCTGAGGCTGAGGTGGAGTCGACCGTGGCAGGTTCACCAGAGCCGGGCTTCATGCTGCTTCCTTATGACCCCCGCGCCCATACGGTGGGCGGAAATCTGGCCTACGGGGGTGAGCACTGGTGGGTCAATATCGCCTATGCACGCACCAAGCTCCGGGGAGACGGCGATAGCGGTCTCCAGTTCAGAATGACCAGTATCCTGCAGGGCGTGCGGCTCGGGTATCAGTCCGACCCCCGCTGGAATTTCTGGCTGGGCGCGGCCCACCTGGAACTGCGCTCGCTGCGCGGGTCCATGCAGGGCAGCAACTGGCTCACGAGCCTGAAGCCGGTTCGGGACGGTGTGCTGGGTCAAGTACACCGCGCATTCGACCCGCCCGACGAGGACGCGACGAGCTTTGCCTTTGCCGCCAGGGCCCGACCCACCGAATCCTGGAGTTACGCAGTAGGTGCTGCGTTCTGGCCGACCCAGCGCGCCGGCTTGCAAATCGAGATCGGTGCGGATCGCGATGGGGGCCAACAACTGACGGCCGAACTCCAACTGCGAATCCCCTGACGAAGGTATCGCGCGGCCGGCGCCGGCGGGCCGCCAACCCGAGCGAACGCCCGTCCCGACAGGGGCGTTCAGCCTGCAAGTCACCACCTCACAAGAGGTCGAAGCGCGCAGGCTCCAGGCCGCGAGAAAGCCTTGCCGCAAGGCGCGAACCACAGGCGGACTATCCCTGGCGCAGGCAACCGGCAGAGCGGCTATCCAGCGCCCGTTACACCCCTTAGTCGGGCGATACAGCCGAAAGCGATCTACCGCGATCATCGCGGCCTTTCCTGCCCCCCGGCAGGAAGCCTGCGCCACCAGAACCGAGGGCTGCCTAGCCGG
The DNA here is from genome assembly GCA_041601225.1 of Oceanococcus sp. GTDB lineage: Bacteria > Pseudomonadota > Gammaproteobacteria > Nevskiales > Oceanococcaceae > JBFIIN01. The sequence goes on along the minus strand of JBFIIN010000006.1, from coordinate 4,855 downwards.
CGTTTTTCCAAACGGGGCGATTTCAGGTTACTGTCTGAACGAATTTGTCCAGGGAGCTATTGGCCTGCCCGCAGCCGTGGCGAAAAGTCACCTTTTTCTTGTTAAGTTGCGCAGGCCAAGTTTTGGGAGCCGGAGTCAGACATGCATGGAATCATTCACGCAGAGCTTAAAAAATACGTCGTCGCGCGCCTGGGTGCCGCAGCCTGGAATACCCTGGTCGAGGACGCGGGCTTGACAGGTCGCATCTTCCAGCCGAACAAAGCGTATGACGATGCGGACGCGACCGCGCTGGTATCCGCTGCGAGCCGATCAACGGGTCTGGAAGCGGACGCCATTCTGCAGGATTTCGGCGAGTTTCTGGCGCCTGATTTGCTCATGATGTATCGCACGCACATTAAGCCGGGCTGGCGAACGCTGGACTTACTGGATGCGACCGAGTCCACCATTCATCGCGTGGTGCGGGCGTCGGACCCCACGGCCAAGCCACCCGAACTGGACGTCAAGCGCGCTGGCCGTGACCGGGTCACCATTCGCTACACCTCGCCGCGCAAGATGTGCGGCGTCGCCAAGGGCATCGTGCGCGGTGCGGCGAAGCATTTCGGAGATACGGTAGAAATCCACGAACCGCGATGCATGCATCGCGGCGATTCGGCCTGCGAAATTGAGGTGACGCTGTACTCATGAGCGTCCGCGGCGGCATGCCGGTTGACGCACCGGTCCACGGGCCTGAAAATCCCGCCGCGTTACTTATTGAGGTCAGCGGCGAAGCGCTTTATCTGGTGTCACTGGATGGGCGCATCTGCTACTGGTCCGCAGCCGCCGAGTCGCTGTTTGGCTTCAGTGCGGAGCAGGCAACGGCAGAGAATGCCGTCAATCTGTTGACCGATCCGGAGCACCGGGAAGCAGCGCGCGCGACGCTAGCCGAAGGCGCGGAAACGGGTTACGCCTTCGCGGAACTGACCCGGCGAACCCGTACGGAACAGACCCTGACAACACGCGTGTCGGTGCGCCGAATGGCCGAATCACAGGATGGCGGCCCGTGGCTAGCGATTGCCGAGCAGGATCTGACGGCCATGCGACGCACCGAAGAGCAACTGTTTGCGGAGTTACGAGCGTCCGAGGATGCGCAGGCTTTGTTCCAGAGCGTGCTCGACAGCGCGCGTGACATTGCCATCGTGGCCGTGCAGGCCGATGGCCGGATTTCACTGTGGAGCGCAGGTGCCGAGCGATTATTCGCCTGTCGCCGTGCCGACATCTGTGGGCCCGAGGGCAGAAGCCTGCTGGCGCGCCTGACTGGCCCGGACACTCTGCCCCTTGCGGAGGCTTTTGAGCGGGCCATGGATCAGGGCAGTTACGTAGGCGATTTCGACGCGCGCACCCGGGGCCAGCGGCCGTTCCCGGCCAGCATTACCGCGCGGCCACGTTACAACCGTTTCGGCGAGCCCGAGGGCGTCATCGCGGTCATTCAGGACCTGACCGAGCGCGTGGAAACCCTGCGGGAGCTCGACGATGCGCTGGATGATGCCCGACGGGCGCGCGAAGCGGCGCTGGCCGCCGCCCGGACCAAGGCGGAATTTCTCGCGAACATGAGCCACGAAATCCGGACGCCGATGAACGCGGTGCTGGGCATGCTGCAATTGCTGATGCGTTCCGAACTGAGCAACAAACAGGCGGACTACGCGCGCAAGGCCGAGGGCGCCGCCAGCGATCTGCTGCATATCATTGACGACATTCTGGATTTTTCCAAGATCGAGGCGGGGAAGCTGGCGCTCAACGCCGAGCCATTCGGTATCGACCAGTTGCTCAAGGACATTGGCGTCATCTTGGGCGCCAATGTCGGCGACAAGCTGGTCGAAGTCCTGTTTCAGGTTGATCCGGACCTGCCCAAAGCGCTTGTCGGTGATTCCCACAGGCTGAAACAGATCCTGATCAATTTGTGCGGCAACGCCTTGAAATTCACCGAGCGCGGCGAAGTCGTGTTGTCGGTGACGCGCGCGGTGGACGATAACGCGCGCGAGTTCGTCCGGTTCAGCGTACGAGATACCGGGATCGGCATGACGCCTTCCCAGCAGCAGCGTCTGTTCAAGGCGTTTTCCCAGGCCGAGGCGGGCACGACCCGGCGGTTCGGCGGGACCGGACTGGGTCTGGTCATCTGCCAGCGGCTGGTCAAGCTGATGGGGGGCGAGATGGGTCTGGAAAGCGAGCCCGGCGTGGGTAGCACCTTCTCGTTCGCCGTGCCCCTGCCGGAAGCCGGCAACGAAGTGGAGCTGCCCAGCCGCCGAATGCGGCCCCCGGAACTTCTGGACCTGCGCGTGCTGATCGTCGACGACAACGAGTTGGCGCGCGAGATCATTTCGGAGCTCGCTCGCTCGCTGGGCTGGCGGGTCGATGTTGCGGCTTCCGGCGCCGAAGCCCTGGAACTGGTCGGTGCGTGCCTGCGCCGCGGTCACTCCTACGACATCGCTTTCGTGGACTGGGCCATGCCGGGGATGGATGGCTGGGAAACCATCCGCGCGATGAGAGGATTGGCCGCCCCCCTGGGGCTGCCGACCTCGGTCATCATGGTCACCGCGCACACGCGCGAGGCCATGGAAGACCAGCGCAGTAACGAGAGCGACCTCATCGGGGATTTCCTGGTCAAGCCGGTAACGGCCTCCGATCTGTTCGACGCAGTCTCCAACACCCTCGGCACGGCGGAAGGCCCATCGTTCATCACCCAGGCGTCCGAACTCAGGCGACTTGAAGGTCTGAAAATTCTTGTGGTCGAGGACAATCTGAACAATCAGCAGATCGCGCTGGAATTGCTCGAGTACGAAGGCGCCCAGGTTGATCTGGCGGACGGCGGCGTCCAGGCCATCGAGGCATTGCGCTCGGATTCCAAAGGCTATGATGTGGTGCTGATGGATATCCAGATGCCGGACATGGACGGGTATACCGCAACCCGCAGGATCCGCTCCGAGTTAGGCCTCAAATCCTTGCCCATCATTGCCATGACCGCGAACGTGATGCCGGCTGACCGTGAGGCCGCGCAAGCTGCCGGTATGGATGGTCATATCGGCAAGCCCTATCACGTCGAAACTGTGATCGAAACCGTGCTGCAGCACTGTGGGCGCGAGGTAGGCGCCGCGCCGCCGGCCGCGCACGGCGCATTGCCCCCGTCGCCGCCGGGATTCGATTTTGCCAGCGCCCTGAACCGGCTTGGCGGAAACCAGATGCTGTACGCAAAACAGGCGCACGCTTTTGCGGTGCGTGCACGCACCGATCTGGCAAGGACGCGAGAGTTTATGGCCCAGGGCGACCTGCCCAGCGCCACGCGTGAACTGCACACGCTCAGGGGACTGGCCGGCACGCTGGGCGCGCTGTCTTTCGCCAGTGAGTTGCGAGTTCTGGAAGACCGGGTCAAGACCGGCGAAACGCCCGACAGCCTGGACCAGGATTTCGAGCGACTCAATGTCATGGCCGCCGAAGCGGGCAATGCTCTGAGCGCCCTGTCTGCGACGCTGGAAGCCGGGTTTCAGCCCGCGCCCACCGGGAAGCCCACAGCCTCAGACGACACCCGCTGCGCCCAGGTGCTGGCCGAGCTTGAGACCCTGGTCGAGCAAAGCAATATGCGTGCCGTTGAGTGCTATGCAGAACTGCTTTCCGCTGGCACGGCGCTGGACGGCGTCCTGCTGAGATCGGTCGGTGATGCGCTGGACAGCCTGGATTTTCCCGCGGCGCTGGCGCCGCTCCGCAAACTGAAGGAGTCCCTGCAATGACCCTGGCATCGCCCGGTTCCGGCACCCCGGATCCTGACAACCTGAGGGGACCAGACCGGCCGCGCCTGCTGGTAGTTGACGATATACCGCTCAATGTCCAGGCCCTGTACCAGGTCTTCCAGGAGCGCTGCGAGGTCATTGTTGCCACCAGCGGCGCGCGCGCGCTGGAGTTGTGCCGCAGCCAGCAGCCGGATCTGATCCTGCTGGATGTGGTCATGCCGGAGATGGACGGTTTCGAGGTCTGTCAGCAACTCAAGGCCGACCCTGCAACAAGAGCCATTCCCATCCTGTTCGTGACCGCACAGGATAGCCCGGAGGATGAGACCCGTGGGCTGGAACTGGGCGCCGTGGACTTCATCACCAAACCGATCAATCCAGCAGTTGTGCGTGCGCGGGTCAACACCCAGTTGACGCTCAAAGCCCAGTCGGACTTCCTGCGCTCCCTGGCGTTCGTCGATGGCCTGACCGGCATTGCCAACCGGCGGCAGTTCAACGAGCGCCTGGATTCAGAATGGGGCGCCTGCCTGCGCAGCGCCAAGCCACTGGGGCTGATCATGTTGGACGTTGATCATTTCAAGAACTTCAATGACCACTATGGGCATGAAGCCGGCGATGAATGCCTGCAGGCGGTGGCCCGGGCCCTGAAGGGCGTGTCCGGGCGCAGCCGTGACCTGGTGGCCAGGTTCGGCGGAGAGGAGTTTGTCGCCCTCGTGCCCGAGGCCGATGGTGAAGGCGTGCGTGGCCTGGGCGAAGCTCTGCGCGCTGCGGTTGAAGGTCTGGCGCTGCAGCACGCGGCTTCGAACACCGCCGATGTGGTGACCGTCAGCGTCGGCACCGCCGTGGTGGTACCCACCACCGCGATCAAACCGCGGAATCTGCTGGCGGCGGCCGATGCAGCGCTGTATGCCGCCAAACGCGGGGGTCGCAACCGGATCGAGGAAGGCCAGCTGGCGGCAGCCTAGACATCATGGATTGACCTGCCCCATCCGCAAAGGTCGTGGGTTACCGTGCGGATGGGTATCCAAAGGCAGAGCCACATTGAGGAGGGGCAGGTCATGAATGAGTTTAGCGTTTACGTGGGATTGGATGTGCATAAG
>JBFIIN010000005.1:0-22017 GCA_041601225.1 Oceanococcus sp. | reverse complement strand
GTGTCGCATCCCTGAGCAGCGTAGATTGTCGCCCTTCGCTGGAGAGTTTTCCGGTACGGCGTGGCCATTGCAGCCATACGGAGCGGCGCGATCATGCGCTTTGAGCCGCGGGGATTCTGGCATCACAGCTGATTGGGGTCCCTGATTTGATTTCGGTTCTGTATTGGATTTTCTCGCGTACGCCCTTGCCCGCGGCGGCAGGACTTGCTTGGGCCTTCGCGTGGCTGTGGTGGACGGTATTGCCGATTCGCAAGGGTCTGGCTGTGGACGGCTATACGCGCGCATTCCCCGAGCGCAGCCCGGGGCCTGATCTGCGGCGCATGTTCGCCGGTGTCATCCTCGGATATTTCGAACTGTTCCGCGAGATGCGGGTGCCGGGCAGCGTGCAGGTCGAGTATGTCGGTACCGAGGGGATTCAAGCCGACGTCCGCGCCGGGCAGGGAACATTCCTGCTGGGCGGTCATTTCGGTTCCTGGGACCTGGTCTCGAATATGACATGCCGCGATCAGAAGTTTCCCGTGAGCGTGACGGTTAAAACGCCCAAGGATCCCAGAGTCGCTGCGCTCATCGAGCGCATCCGCATTGCTTTTGGCATGGGTCTGCTGCCCACCAAGGACTGCATGCCGCGAATTTACGAAGAGATCGCGCAAGGGCATATGGTGGCTTTCTTGCTGGACATGCGCTTGAACCGCGGTGTGCCAGCCACCTTCTTTGGTCGGCCCGCGCTCACCAGCCCGGGTCTGCCCACCGCCGCGGCCAAGACCGGCGCGCCCGTGTACACGGTGTGGTGGGTGCGAACCGGCATCGGTCGTCACCGTGCGGAGATCGGCGGTCCCTTGCCCTTGACCGGCGATCTGGACGGCGACATCGCGGTGATTCAGGCCTTTTACGAAGAGCGCATCCGCGCCGAGCCGCACAACTGGTTCTGGTTGCACGATCGCTGGCGCTAGCGCCGTCCCGCGCTGCTAATCTCGTCCTTTCTGAGAAACTCACCGGACCTGCGATGAATAGAATTACGCTGGCTGGCATGCGTGGCCGACGGCTCGGACTGGCTTTGCTGAGTCTGACGATATTGGCCGCTTGCGACTCGGCGCCCGAACTGAACGCCCAGAGCCGGGTTGTGGCCGGTGAACGCGAAGCGATCCGCTTCACAACCGAGCTGGGCGAATTTACCGCCATTCTCTATCCTGAAGCCGCGCCCGAGACGGTCGCCCGCTATCAGGAATATGCCGATACGGACTATTACGTCGGGCGGGGTTTCGGGCGGGTGGTGCCAGGCTTTGTGATCCAGCTTACCGACCAGTTGCTGGGGCTGACCGAAGATGATCGCACCCTGCCGCTGGAACCCAGCGGGGCGCATTTCTTCAGTGCCGGTGCGCTGGGCATTGCGCGGGCCTCATCGCCCAACAGTGGCGGACCGGAGTTCTTCGTCATGGATTTTGCCAGCGGGCATCTGCATGGGGATTACACCGTGTTCGGGCAGGTGATAGAGGGCATGGACACGGTGCGCAAGATTGCCCGGGTTCCGGCCGTGGACTGGCGCGAAAGCACCGGGCTGGATCCGCTGCTGTTTGATCGCTATGCGATCGACGCCGTGCAGATCACCGCGGCGACCAGGGTCACCGTGGTTCTGGGCGAAGCGCAGGCCGCGCGCTATCCGTTGCGTACCGCGGAGCGGGTACGCGGCGAGCGCTATGCGCACAACCTGGAGTGGCCGGCCAGCGTCGCCGTGGGCGCCGCCACCGATATGATCTGGTATCTGACGGTGCTTGATGGCGAATCAGCGCTACCCGAGCCGGCCGAGTTGATGGTCGTCACGCCTGAAAACCTGCTCCTGCCGGTGCAGGGCGACCCGGATACCGCGGGAATCTACAGCTTTGTCTGGACACCACAGGCGATCGGTCGCCACGGCCTGAGCTTGCAGCGCGCGGGTCAGGTTCTGGCCACGCTGGAGGTTCGCGTCGCCCGCTAGGAAGAAATTGGGGAAAGCGGGGACGTGATACCCAGAAAGCGGGGACGTGATACCCAGTCCCCGCTCTCCATAAATCTCGGGGACTCCGTATCACGTCCCCGAAATGAACTAGTAACTGAACGGCCAGGCCATGAAATAGCGTTTGATCCGCAGCCAGATGCCGTACAGACCCAGGGGCTCGAACATTAAGAAGCCGATAACCAGCAGAGCGAACAGCAGGGTCGATTGCTGGCTGGAATTGAGCTGGCTGATGTAGGGCAGGTTGCGACCGACGGCTTCCATGATCGGAGTCAGCACCACGAAGGCTATGGGCCCCGCCACGGCGCCAAACACGGTGCCGATCCCACCCAGCACGATCATGGCGATGTACTGCACGCTCAATAGCAAATTGAAGGGCGGCTCGACGGTGAGGAATTGTTGCTGAAACGCGAACATGGCCCCGGCAATGCCGGCGATAAATGAGGACAGGCCAAAGGCGATGATCTTGGTGCGGGCCGGATTGACGCCCATGACCGCGGCGGCCAGATCGTGATCCCGTACGGCCATCATGGCGCGGCCCGTGTTGGAACGGGCCAGGTTGCGCGCGCCCAGCACGCTGAGCAGGCTGAGCACCGCGAAAAGCGCGTACAGCTTGCGTTCGAAATTGATCTCGAAGCGGCCCAAATGCCAGCTTTCGGTCATGGCCGTGAGCGAACTGCCGCCAGCTTCAGCAAAACCGGCATACATGGGCACGGCGATGCCGCCGACGCCGCCGGTCCAGTCGGGGAAGGACAGCAAAACGTGATTGACCATGAAGATCAGGCCGATGGTCACGATGGCCAAATACAGGCCTTCCAGGCGCAGGGCGAAGGGACCGATCGCCAGGCCCACCGCGGCGGCGATCAAGCCGGCGCAGGGCAGGATCAGCCAGAAGGGGATCTGCCAATGACTGCCCATGACCGCGGCGGTATAGGCGCCCAGCGCCAGAAATGCAGCGTGGCCCATGCTGATCTGGCCGGTAAAGCCGGTCAGGATCATCAGCGCCACGGAGCCGACGATGGCCACCATGGTGAGATTGGCGATGGTGACCCAGTTGGTGGACGCCAGCATCGGGAAGATCACTGCGACGACGACGAGCAAGATGATGCCGAAGCGCTCCCACCGGCCTTGCAGCAGCTTGCGCTCGTCGAGGTAGTCGGTGGCTAAGGGACGATTGGGCATTAGACGCGCTTCACTTCTTGTTCGCCGAACAGACCGTAGGGCTTGAAGATCAGGAACAGGATCATCACCGCATAGGGAAACACGGTGTGGAAATTGTGGCCGAAGCTGCCCAGCAGCGGATTCACATAACCCTGGGCCCAGAGCTGCAGAACGCCCAGCGCGAAGCCGGCGATGACGGCGCCCAGCGCCGATTCCAGGCCGCCGACCAGGACGGCCGGGAATGCGGCCAGGGCCACATAGGCCAGATTGATTTCCACCTGGCGGGGGAACATGCCCAGGAATACGCCAGCCAGGGCGGCCAGCATGCCGGCAATCAGCCAGGTCAGCCCCAAAGTGCGGCCAACGGGTATTCCCAGCGTCAGCGCTGCTTCCTGATCCGACGCCGCGGCCCGCATGGCGACGCCAATACGGCTATAGCGCATCAGCAGGAAATAGGCCGTCAGGGCTACCGCAGTCGCGGCAACGGCCATCAGCGCGTTCACCAACAACTTGGCCCCGAATAGCTGCACATTGGCGGTGGGGTCCCAGGGCGTGGGCAGGCCGTAGGGATGGGCACCCCACACAACTTCGATGGCAATGCGAATCAGAAAGCCGATGAAGATGGTCAGGATAATCGTGACAAAGACCGGGCGACCCAGCAGCGGACGCAGAACCGTGCGCTCGATCGCCATACCCACCAGGCCCGTGCCCAGCATGGACAGCGGTAGCGCCAGTGCCCAGGGTACGCCCGCCTGGCTCAGGCTCACCATCAGGAACGCGCCCAGGGTGAGCAAATCGCCGTGGGCGAAATTGAAAACCTTCGAGGCTTTGTAGATGGCGACAAAGCCCAGGGCGATCAGGGCGTAAATCGCGCCCAGCGCCAGGCCGGACACGGTCAGCTGGATGAAGGTGGTGGTGGCCTCACTCACGTCGCGACCGCCTTTTTCGCATACAGCCCGTCGATGAGTTCGGCGTACTTCTTGAAGATCACCTGGCGTCGGACCTTTTGGGTGGCGGTCAATTCGTCGTCGTCCTGGTGCAATTCCTTGCTCAGCAAATGGAATTTGCGCACCTGCTCGACCCGGGCCAGTGAAGCTTCGTTGATGCGGCGCAGTTCGGCGTCGATGAGCTTGAGCACCTCGGGATTGGCGGCCAGGTCGGGGAACGATGTGTAGGGGATGCGTTGCTGGGTGGCCCAGTTGCCGACCATGTCGTAGTCGATCTGAATCAGCGCGCTGACGAAAGGCCGGGCGTCGCCGATGGACACGGCTTCCTTGATGTAGGGGCTGGTCTTGAGCGCATTCTCGATCTTGGCCGGCGCCAGATTCTTGCCGCCGGCTGTGATCATGATTTCCTTCTTGCGCCCGGTCAGCCACAGATAATTGTCTGCGTCGACGCGCCCCACATCGCCGGTATGCAGCCAACCGTCGCTATCGATGGCTTCGGCGGTGGCCTCGGGGTTATCCAGATAACCCTGAATTATATTCGGGCCGCGGATCAGAATTTCGCCATCGTCGGCGATCTTGGTTTCCACGCCCTTGACCGGCTCGCCCACACTGCCCAGACGCACGCGCCCGATGCGGTTGTAGTGACTGATGCCGGACAGCTCGGTCATGCCGAAGCCTTCGGTGACCGGCACGCCGATTGCGGTGAGCCAGCGCAACAATTCCGGAGCGATCGGGGCGGCGCCGGAGAACGGGCCGCTGCAGCGCCCCAGCCCCAGACGTTCGCGCAGGGCAGCGAATACCAGCCGGTCAGTCAGCCAGCGCCAGATGGCGTCGCCGGCTTTGGGCTGGCCCTGCAATTCGCGTTCGGCGATGGGTTCGCGTATTGCCAGGCAGCGCTGAAACAGCCAGCGTTTGAGCGGATCGGCGTCCTGGATTTTCACCTGCACGGTCGAGGCCATTTTTTCCCAGATCCGCGGGACGCCGAGAAACATGGTGGGCGCCACCGCCGCGAGGTCCTCGCGTACGGTGTCGATCGATTCGCCGAAATGCACGACAACCCCTTCAGTAAGGGGCAGAAACACGGTGTAGATTTTCTCCGCGACATGGCAGAGCGGCAGGTAGGACAGGACCGTGTCCCGGTCCGAGATGTTCATTTCCGCGGCAACGTCACGCACCAGAGACAGCGCCGAGCGATGGGTGAGGATCGCCCCCTTGGGCTGGCCAGTGGTGCCGGAGGTGTAGACGATATTGGCCGCTTGTTCGGGGTCGAGCGCCGCCAGTCGGGCGGTCGGATCCATGCCGGCCAGGCGCTCGCGACCCGCCGCGACGAAATCACTCCAGGCGGTGATTTTGGCGCAGTCGTAATCCAGCGTGCCGCGTGCCTCAACAATAAGAATATGTTCGAGCTGCGGCATCTCGGTTAGCCGCTCCAGAACCTTGTCCAGCTGCTCCTGGTCTTCGCACACGATGGCGCGGCAGTGGCTGTGATTGACCACGTACACCACATCCTCGGCGGGATTGGTTTCATACACGCCAGCCGACATGCCGCCGATCAGCTGGATGCCCAGATCGGCATACAGCCATTGCGGACGGTTGCCGCACAGGATCGCCAGCCGGTCTCCGGCGCCCAGGCCCCAGGCCGAGAACTGCTCGGCCACGGCCTGCACCGTGCGCCAGTATTCAGCCCAACTGGTTTCCTGCCACAGGCCGCGATCCTTTTCCCGCATTGCGATCTGTTTGGGATGGGCCTGTGCCCAGCAAGCCAGGCGACCGGGTACGGTGTCGCCAAAGCGTTGTCCGAATTCCGTGTCCAGTGGGTGAGTCATGCGTCCGCGGGCTCCGCTTCGGCGGGCACGCCACCGATATAGGCTTCGATCACCGCTGGATCGTTGCGCACCGCGGCGGGCAGACCGTGGGCAATTTTCTTGCCGAAATCCAGCACCACGACTTCATCGGCCAGATCCATGACGAAGCTCAGCTCGTGTTCGATCAGCACAATGGCCGTGTTGAGCTCGGCGCGGATGTCCAGCAAATAGGCGGCGAGATCTTCGGTTTCTTCCTGATTCAGGCCGGCAGCGGGTTCGTCCAGCAGGAGCAGCTGGGGATCCATGCACAGTGCGCGGCCCAGTTCGATACGCTTGCGCACCCCATAGGGCAGCATGCCGACGGGGTAGTAGCGAAAGGCTTCCAGATTGAGAAAGTCGATGATGTCCTCGGCCCGGGCGCGGTGGCGGCGTTCCTCGCGCAGGGACGGCGGCAGGCCCAGCAAGTCCTGCCACCAGCTGCTGGCGATCACGTGATGACGGCCGACCATCAAATTATCCAGCGTGCTGAGGTTGTCGAACAGGGCCAGGTTCTGAAACACCCGGGCGATGCCCAGCGCGGCGATCCGGTGGGCGGGTTCGCGGGTGATGTCCTGTCCGCTCAGCCAGATGCTGCCCTCGGTTGGCCGGTACAGGCCGCTGACGCAGTTGAACAGAGAGCTCTTGCCGGCGCCATTGGGTCCGATCACCGCAAGCAACTGGCCCTGATTGACGTGCAGGGACACCTCGTCCAGGGCGCGCAGCCCGGCGAAGGACAGGCCGATATTTCTCAGCTCCAGCAAGGCACTCACGACAGCCACCGGCGGCGGCGGCGGTAATGTTTGACATCCCGAAAGTTGCGCTGCTCTCCCGAACCTTGCCCCAAGTAAAATTCTTTAAAATCGGGATCTTCTATCAATATTCTCGAATTTCCATCAAGAACGATCTTGCCGCTCTCCAGCACGTAGCCGCGGCTGGCCAGGCTCAATGCCAGGGCGGCGTTCTGTTCCACCAGCAAGATGCTCGTGCCACTGGCCTGAATCTGCCGAATGAGCCGGGCAACGTCCTGGGTCATGATGGGCGACAGCCCGAGCGAGGGCTCATCCAGTAACAGGAGTTTGGGTTGAGCCAGCATGGCGCGGGAGATAGCCAGCATCTGTTGCTCACCCCCCGAGAGATAACCGGCCAGTTGCTTGCGCCGCTCACCCAGGCGGGGAAACTGGGCAAAGACATCAGCCAGCGCTGAACTGACATTGTCGCGGCGACAATGGGCGCCCGCCAGCAAATTGTCTTCGACCGAAAGATCGGCAAAGATGCGGCGACCTTCCATGACCTGCACCACCCCGCAGCGCACGATCGCTTCCGCCGGGCGGGCGCGCAGGTCCAGGTCCCCCAGCAGCACCCGGCCCTTGGTGATCTCGCCGTCATGCAGTTTCATCAGCCCGGTTATGGCCCGCAGCAAGGTCGACTTGCCGGCGCCATTGGGACCCAGCAGAGCAACGGTTTCGCCGTCCTGGACCTCCAGGCTCACGCCGTTCAAGACGCGGGCCACGCGGTTGTATACCGCCTCCAGATTGGCGACTTTCAGCATGAATCAGTGCAGCGATGCGGGGGCGGCGTAAGGGGCGACCAGCTTCCAATCACGCGCTTCGAAATTCGGGCGCAGAATTCGTGTCTCTACGCCCACAACATAAGGCACGCTCGTGAGGCTGAGGGAGTACGAGACGGCGCCACCGGCGTCGTAGCTGTCGATAGATTGCAAGGCTCGAAGGTAGCCTTCGCGGCTGAGATCATCTTTGACCAGGGCGCGCCGCAGGGCCTCGATCGCAATGCGACCTTGCAGGTAGGACGCCAGTATGTAGGTGTCGGGCGGGGCCTGATCTTTGCCGTATTTTTCATAGACGCCGAGAAACTCGGTCATGAACTCGCTGGGTTCGCCCCAGTATGGAAAAGCTTGTACCCAGTAATAGTTTTTGAAGATTTTGGCCGGAATCACGCTGGGATCGAAAAAGCGGTCGATCCAGGACGGCGCGTTGCCGATCCAGGTGGGCTGATAATCCAGTTGCTCGGCAGCGCCCAGGATGGGGCCGGTCGCGCTGGGCAGGGTGGTCAGCAGGACGTGCGTCGCACCGGCTTTCTTCAGGGCGCTTATGGCTGCGGTGTAATCGGCTTGGCCCGGCGCATAGGTCTGTTCCGAGACGATGTTTACGCCGTGGTATTTGGCCGCGGCCACCCAGCCGTTGTAACCATCCTGGCCATAGTCGTCCTGCTGGTAAATCACTCCGGCCTTGACTGCCGCGGCACTCCCGGCGGTTTCCACCGCCCAGTCCATGGCGCGCTGGGCTTCCACGACATAAGACGGCGCCACGGGCGGGGTGTAGGCGAATTCGGCCATCTTCGAAGAGAGCGAGGCGGGGAAGGCCACGATCTGGTGGCGTTCCAGCATGGGGCGCAGGGGCAGGGTGTTGGGCGTACCGAAGCTGGTCGCCAAAAACAGCACCTCGTCGCGAATTTCGTTGAAGAGCTGAACCGAACGCTGCGGGTTATAGCCGTGATCGCGCTCGATCAATTCTATGCGCCAGCCGTCCGGCAGAAAGCCGCTGTTACCGGCATTCACCTGTTCCACCATGATGCGCTTGCCCACGGCGTAGGGTTTGCCGATGACCGCAGCGGGCCCGCTTTCCGCGTTAAGCGCGCCGATGCGAACGACCTTGTTGGCAAAATCCACGCCAGGCACGCGCGGCGGCGCATCTTTGGCCGCGGGTTGCCCCTCGCCGCCGGAGCAGCCCGCGACCAGCGCCGAACAAATCAGTATTCCAAACCGTCGTGCAACCTGCCCCATAACTCCCCCGAGTCGTTTTGTCGTGGTTACTTCTAACCCATGCTGCGGTTGACGTCACCTTGCAGCCTGTCGAACTTGCTGTCAGGCGTTCAGGCCGGGCGTTGCTCGTTCGCCAGCCAGCCACCGCCAGCTGTCGATCACATCGAAGATCAAAGAGATGCCGTTAACCACCAGCACGCTGACGCCGTAGGCATACTCCACCGGAGCAATTGCGATGCCTTGCTGCTGATACAGATGATGGATCAAATAGGCCTGCAGCGGAATCCAGGCCAGCAAATGCGGAATCGACAAGGCCCGATTCATGCCGCCGTAGTAGTAGGTCAACGGCCCGTTGGTCAGCATGACAACTGCCGCCGCGATGGCCGTGGCCATGCCGGTCGGCGTATCGAGCAAGGCCACCCAGCCGCTGTTGACGATGATCAGCAGGCCCACCCACAACTGGACCCAAGTCGGCAGACTTCGGAATGAATGCAGGATGGATTGGACTTTGCTGGGATTCGGCATGGGCATTCGCTTGGCGAGCAAGGAGCGCTAATCTAACCCATGTTTCAGTTCGCTGCCGCCTGCATCAGCAGGCCGCAAATCCAGGCCGCGTAGGTGCCCAGGGCATAGCCCAAAACTGCCAGCAGTACGCCTACGGGCGCCAGCCCGGGGTGAAAGGCGCTGGCGACCACCGGCGCGCTCGCGGCGCCGCCGATATTGGCCTGGCTGCCAACCGCCAGATAGAACACCGGGGCCCGAATGATCCGGCCCACGATCAGCAGCAGACCCGCGTGAAAGGCGATCCAGGTGAGACCGACGCCGAACAAACCCGGGTTGGTGAAAATGGACTTCAAGTCCATGTGCATGCCGATCGAAGCCACCAGAATGTAGAGCATGGCCGAACCCAGCTTTGATGCGCCTGCCCCTTCCATATTGCGTATTCGGGTGAAGGACAGGACCAGGCCGAAGCTGGTGGCCAGCACAATGATCCAGAAGAAGGATGAGGTCAGCGACAAGCGCGCAGCCCAGTCAAAGCCGCCAAACCAGGCCGCGGTGGGGGTGGCAATGGCATGCGCCAGGCCGGTCAGTCCGAAGCCGATGCCGAGGATGAACATGAGGTCCGGCAGGCTGGGAATCCGCGCGTGCTCGGCCTGGAACTTTTCTACGCGTTCGCGCAGCGCATGGATTGCCGCAACATCGGCTCCGCGTTTGGCGTCCAGCCGTTCGCTATTGGCCGCCATCCACAGCAGCACGGCCATCCACAGATTGGCCACGATGACATCCACCGCCACCATCATGCCGAACAGATTGTTGTCGACCGCGAAGACCTCTTTCATGGCCGCCTGATTGGCGCTGCCGCCGATCCAGCTGCCAGCCAGGGAGGCCATGCCGCGCCAGACATCGCCGCTGACCACCTCGGGGTTGATGACATTCCAGATCAGGATAGCCAGCGGTCCCCCCACCACGACACCGACGGTGCCGGTCAGAAACATGATCACGGCCTTGGGTCCCAGCCGGCCGATGGCGGGCAGATCGATCGATAGGGTCAGCAAGACCAATGTGGCCGGCAGCAGAAAACGCGAGGCGACGAAATACAGCCGTGAATGCTCGCCATCAATGATCCCGGCGGTGTTGTACAAGGCCGGGATGAAATAGCAGAGCAGCAGGGCCGGCACATATCTGTAGAAGCCGCGCCAGAAGGGCAGGCGACTTTGCGTGCTGTAGAAAATGCCAGCCAAGGTGGCGGCCAGCAAGCCGAGCACGACGGCGTCATTGGTAATCAAAGCGTCAGACATGGGACCGGAATCCGCGAAGGTGGGCTCACGATGCCTGTGCTCCGCCCTGCCGACAACTCCGTGCCGGTGCCGGGCCAGCTGCAATCCTGCCGCGCGACGTCAATGGCCGGCTATTTCTGGTCCTGGAGAAACCCGTAATTACCGTTCACCATCTCAACAACTCGCGTTCCCAGCGAATCCTGTGGCTGCTGCAGGAACTCGGTTTGGCGTATACCGTGAAGCGTTACGCACGGGATGCCAAGACCAGTCTGGCGCCACCGGAGCTGCGCGCAATTCATCCGCTGGGCATGTCGCCGGTGATCACGGAGGGTGATCACACCGTCGCCGAATCCGGCGCAATCGCGGAGTATCTGATCGAGCGGCATGGCCAGGGGCAGCTCATACCGCCACCTGGCAGCTCCGAGCGCCTGCGCTATACCTATTGGCTGCATTACGCCGAAGGGTCAGCCATGTTGCCCTTGCTCCTGAAGCTGATTTTCGGCCGTATCAAAACGACCCCGGCGCCTTTCTTCGCGCGGCCCATCATCAAAGGTCTCGTTGCCAAGGTGAATGCGGGATTCATCGATCCGCAGCTCAAGCTGCATCTTGACTACATGAACGCGGAGCTGGCCAGGAGCACGTGGTTCGCCGGCGCCGAATTCACTGCCGCGGATATCCAGATGAGCTTTCCGCTGGAGGCCGCTGCGAACCGCAGCGGATTGACGGATTATCCCAAGCTCTCCGAGTTTCTGAGTCGGATTCATGCCCGGCCCGCTTACCAGCAAGCCCTGGAAAAAGGTGGACCCTATGAACTGTTGCGCTGAGATGCGCTAGAGCATACGCCCGAGGACATCCTTGTCTTTCGCGTCGAAATAGCGGTGTTTGAGGGCCCCGGCTATATGCAAGAGCACCAGCAAAGTCAGTAGCCAGGAGCTGTACTCGTGCACTTCATGGGCCAGCTCGGAAAGCTCGGCACTCTTGTCTAGCAGTTCAGGCAAGGGCAGGCCGAAAAATGCGACGCCCTGCCCCTTGGGGTAGGTGGCGGCCATCACATAACCGCTAAGGGGCATGACCAGAATCATCAGATACATGAGGCGCTGGGTCAGCCAGGCCAGTTTGCGTTCCCAGGGCGCCAGGCCCGCAGGCGCGGCCGGAATCTGGCGGCCCAGTCGGAGCCGCGCGGCAATGAAGCCCAGCGCCAGGATCAGTACCAGCAGACCAACGGATTTGTGCCAGGGATAGATGCTGAACTTGAACGGGCTGTCTTCCAGTTCGGCCATGACGGTGCCCACGCAGAGCATGCCGATAACGAGCAGGCCTACCAGCCAATGCAGCCGGCGCAGCGTGGCGGGATATCGCAGTTTTGCCATGATTCAATCCTCAACCAGGAATTTTGGGGCATTGTAATAGGCTTAGCGACAACCCCAACGAGCCATGCCCTCAACCATGAATCAGCCAACCGAAAAATTGTTCGATAGCCGTGCCCAGGCCCTGCGTCAGGATGTGCGGATGCTCGGGGCCCTGCTCGGAGACATCCTCAAGGAGCAGGGATCCGAGGCGCTGTTCGACCGGGTCGAAGCCATCCGCGGCGCGGCTCGCAGGCGGCGCAAGGGCGAAGCCGGCGCGGAGCCGGAATTGGTTGCCTTGCTGGCGGACCTGCAGGTCGATACCACCCAGGATGTGGTGCGGGCCTTTGCCGCCTATTTCTTTGTGGTGAACATGGCGGAGCGGATTCATCGGATCCGCCGCGCGGTGGAGTCCCAGGCAACCGGTGTGCCGCAGGCGGGGAGCTGGGATGCGGTTGCTAGCCAGCTGGCCGAGGGCGGCGTCGATGCCAAGGCGCTTACCGCGCAGATCGCCAAGTTGCAGATTCATCCGGTCTTCACCGCGCATCCCACCGAGGCCACGCCCCGCGCGGTACTGGTGAAGGAGCAGCGGATCGCGCGCGCTCTGGTCAATGGTCTGATGCGCGATACCGAGAGCATGAGCGAAGCCGTGGTGCAGCAGGTTCGCAACGAATTGACGGCGGCCTGGCAAACCGATGAACACCGTAGCGAGCGCCCCAGCGTGGCCGAGGAAGTTGAACACATCGTGTTCTACTTGTCGGAAGTGATTTATCGCGTGGTGCCGCGCTTTTACCGCAATCTGGAAGCCGCGCTGGCCAAGGTTGGTGGGCCTGTCGCCGAAGAGCTGCCGGCGTTCCTGTCCTTCGGTTCCTGGGTGGGCGGCGATATGGATGGCAACCCCAATGTGGGCCCCGATACCATACGTACGACGCTGGCCCGGCATCAGGAACTGTGCCTGCGGCATTACCGGGACGAGTTGCGCGAGCTGTTCGGATATCTGACCCAATCCGATTCCATGGTGTCGGTGGATGCGGCATTGCGCGCCCGGATCGCGGCCTGCCGGACCGCGTATCCGGAGATTTGCGCGGAGATTCCCGCACGCTTTCACCGCATGCCATACCGCATGCTGCTCTGGTTCATATCGCGGCGTATCGAGCTGACCGCCGCAGCCGACGCAGCGAACCTCTATGCCGGCCCTGAGGATTTTCTTGCCGATCTGCGTCTGATCGAAGCCAGTTTGCTGAACAACAAGGGCGCGCACGCGGGCGCCTTTCTGGTGCGCCGCCTGATTCGCCGCGCCCAGACCTTTGGCTTTCATCTGGCTTCGCTGGACGTCCGCCAGCACGCGGCGGTCCATCGCCGGGCAGTTGCGGAAATCCTCCAGGACCCGGGCTTTGCGCAGGCGCCACCCGCGGTACGGGTCGCGCGCTTGCGCGCGGCGCTTGCGCAGGCCCTGGTCGTGCCCGCGCAACTCGGCGCGGACACCCGGCGCTGTCTGGACGTCATGCAGGCCCTGATGGACATCCGCGAGGACTATGGCGATCAGGCCGTGGGTATCTTCATCATCAGCATGGCGCAGGGGCCTGATGATGCTCTGGCCCTGCTGCTGCTCGCACGGGCGGCTGGCATGCAGGCCCAGGACGGCACGGTCGCCCTGGACATCGCACCCCTGTTTGAGACCGTTGATGACCTGGCCAGCGCCCGGTCAACCCTGGAAGCCCTGTGGTCGGACCCGGTCTATCGTGCGCATTTGCGGAGCCGCGACGATCTGCAGTACGTGATGCTCGGCTATTCAGACAGCAATAAGGATTCGGGCATTGGCTCTTCACGCTGGGCCCTGCACAACACCCAGATCGAGATCGTCGCTGCGGCGCGCAAAGCGCAGGTGCACACCACGTTGTTTCACGGCCGCGGCGGGTCGATCAGTCGCGGTGGCGGTCGGCCGCGCCAGGCGATCCTCGGCGAGCCGCCTGGCGCGGTGGGCGGACGTCTGCGCGTGACCGAGCAGGGTGAGATCATCCATGCCAAGTTTGGTTTGCGCGGGCTGGCGGTGCGTACGCTGGACATCATGGGCGCGGCCGTACTGGAGCGACTGGCCCGCGCCAAAAAGCCCGAGGTGCCGGCCGACTGGATGGCGGCCTTTGCCGAGGTGGCGGCGGCTAGTCGCAAGATCTATAGGGATCTCGTGTATGGCGAAGCGGATTTCGTGGCCTATTTTCGTGCCGCGACACCGATTGATGTGATCGAGCGCATGCCGATCGGTTCGCGTCCGGCGCGCCGCGGAGGGCTGGCTGGCATCGAAGATCTGCGTGCGATTCCCTGGGTGTTCGCCTGGACTCAGTCGCGACATATTCTGCCAGGATGGTTCGGAGTGGGCACCGGACTGGAGGCTGCGCAGGCCCGGTTCGGAATGCCGCTGCTGAGGCAGATGGCGGCGCAGTGGCCGGCTTTTGAGAACCTGATCTCCGATGTGGAAATGGCCCTGGCCAAATCCGATCTGGAGATCGCACGCAGATAGACGGCATTGTCAGGCCCGGCCGGGGAACTGATTTTTTCCAGAGTCGAGGCTGAGTTTGCCCGCACGCGCGCCGCCATCTGCCGCATTCGCGAGGCGGACGAGCTGTTGTCGACGGATCCGGTCTTGCGGCGTGCGCTTTGGCTCCGCAACCCGTATGTCGACCCCATGAGCTTCGTGCAGGTCGAATTGTTGCGCCGCTGGCGCGCCGGGGGGCGTGCAGATCCGGCTCTGGAGCGGGCGCTGATTGCGACCGTACATGGCATTGCGAGCGGGATGCAGAACACTGGCTGAGGGTTGGCCTGGCGGTCCGGGCCGGCTGGCGGGCCGTCGCGAGGTCGCAAACCTTGTCCGATGTCTGTGGTTCGGCGTCGAATCCGGGGCTCGGAATCCGAGACCGGTAAGTCGGTCTATTCGATCAGCGCACCGCTTCCTCTGGTATGGCGGTCGGCAGCTTGGTCGCCAAAGATATCGGCATAGGAACAGTAGCCCGCGGCCATGATGGTTGGAGCAAGCACCAGCAGACCCAGGCCCAGCGGGATCATCGCCAGGATCGTCAACGGAATGAGGATCAGCCCGTAAAGCGTGAGCGGTCCAAGGTTTTTCATGCAGGCATTCAAGCTCGCGCCGAGCGCTGCGCCGGGTCCCATGCCGCCGAGAACGACCAGCGGGGTTGCGAACCAAACGGCCAGCAGGGCCGGAATCAGCAGCACGGAAAAAACCAGCAGGAACATCGCCACGATGCGGGCCTCGATCTGCTCCGGGTCGATGTTGTCACCGCCCAGCAAAATGAACCCTGCGCCCAGACCGATGGCGAAGATCAGGCCGAACAGCAGCATGATGAGCAATCCGAGGAGCACCAGCGGGCCCAAACGCTCTCCGCGAAAAGCGGCGAACAAATGGTCGAAGCGCAGGCTCTGTCCGGCGCAGAGGTCGCGGCAGCCGAGCAGGATGCCCGCATTGAGGGCCGGTGTGAACAAGGCGATCGCCAGCCCGCCCAGGGGAATGATGTTTGCCGCCCCTTGCAGGACCATGAACATGATGAGGATCAGAATCCATACGCCCGGATTCTGCCTGAAGAGTTCAAAGCCCTGACGAATCCAGGCCCAGCCCTGTCCCGCGGAGACCTTACGCGCTTCCATTGCTTTGCTCATGTTGAGTTCCTTGCGGCAGTTCGCGGCACGTGGATCTGAATCTGGAGCTGAGATTAGCCGGCTGCGCGGAATCTGCAAGGCTGGCCGGGCGCGCGTACAGTTCGGCGGGCTTGCCATAAGGGACGGCTGGGGCGGTGAACCACGCTCCGCGGAGCCGGCCCGGAGGACGAGTTTCGCCGGCCAATCAGGCAAAGTGATTGCCGGCAGGCCACGCCGGCACAAATCGAAGGTTCCGATGGCGTTTATGGCGCGGATTTCCGGGTGGCTGTAATGCATTCCCGACGCGGAGCCGCACGGCAAGAGCCTCATGGGCGGCGCCGCTTCGTCATGACCCTGGGTCCGATGCCCGCATCGGCGCCAGGCTCAGCCGACTGCAGCCGCCGGCACATTCTGGTCCTCGCGTGGCCGATCATCCTCGCCAATTCTGCTGTGCCGCTGTTGGGGCTGGTCGATACGGCGGTGATCGGCAATCTCGGGGCCGCGGTAGACCTTGGCGGTATCGCATTGGGTGCCTTGATCTTCAATTTTCTCTATTGGGGTTTTGGCTTTCTGCGCATGGGCACCACCGGCTTTGTGGCGCGCGCCGCGGGGGGCGGTGATGCCGCGGAGGGGCGGGCCGCGTTGGGGTGAGCGGGCCTGCTCGCGGTCGGTATCGGTCTGAGTCTGGTCCTGTTGCGGGCGCCGATCATCACGGCGGCGCTGTACCTGTTCGACGGTGCTGGCGATGTCGAAGAACTGACCAGCAGCTATTTCTCGATCCGAATCTGGGGCGCTCCGGCCGGTCTGGCAATCTTTACGATCCTGGGTACCTTGGTTGGGCTGGGCCGGTCCCGCTTGTTGCTGCGGGTCCAGTTGTTCATGAACAGGCTGAATATCGGCCTGGACCTCTTGTTCGCCGGCGTTTTGGGCTGGGGCATTCAGGGCAGAGCCCTGGGGACGGTGCTTGCCGAATGGTTGAGCCTGGTGCTGGTGGCCCGCCTGGTGCTCGCTGAGTTGCGCCAGGAACTGCCCCGTGGTGAATTCTTCTGGCCAGGCGCGCGCATTTTCGATTTGGCCAAGCTGGGCCGCATGTTAAGCGCCAGCGGCGACATCATGTTGCGCACGCTGATCATGCTGTTCTGCTTCGCCTGGTTCACCAATCAAGGTGCCCGGTTCGGCGCTACGGCTCTGGCGGCCAATCACATATTGGTTCAGCTGATCACGTTCAGCACCTACTTTCTGGGTGGATTTTCTCATGCTGCCGAGCCGCTGGTCGGGCGCGCCATTGGCGGCCGAGATCGTGTCCGTTTTGATCAGGCCGTGCGCAACTCAACCGAACTGGCGGCGCTTGCGGCGCTGCTTCTGAGCATGATTCTGGTGCTGTCGGGGGATCTGCTTATTCGCGGAATTACCGATATCGATCACATTCGCTCTGTCGCTGTGACGTATTTGCCCTTTGCGGCCCTCTATGTCCTGCTGTCCTGCGGCGCGGTTCAACTGGACGGCATCTTCACCGGAGCCAGCTGGACGCGGGCCATGCGGCAGGCTGCAGGCCTGTCCGGTCTGGTATTTTTGGCCTTGGCCTGGCCGCTGAGTCAGGCCTATTCCAACCTCGGCCTTTGGCTCGCGTTTGTAGCTTATGTTCTGGCCGGAGCCCTGGCTCTGGCCATGTTTTTTCCGGGACTGCGAGGTCGGATCCCGCGAGCAGGCTAACAGCGGGGAAGGCACAGACCAGCCTGGCGGACCCGTAGCAGACAATGCCGCGACACGCGTTCTGCCGGCCATGAACTTATGCCCTTCGAGCGTGGGTGGCCCTGACTGTTTGTCCGACCAGATTGGAGCCTCGCGGGGGACAGTGACGGTCCAGCGCGATCAGGCCCGCGGCACCAGGGCCCGGTGGCCCGAGGAGCTTGGCCGGCAGGTTGGTCACGGCGCAGCGTCACGTTCAGAAATTCACATCTTCGTCTGCACGTTTTCTCGCACACTTGATGCGAAACCTGGGAACGGATTCATCGCACAGGTCCGCTGCAACCTGCGAGCGCAGTTTGAGCGGCTCCGACTGATGAGGTACAACCAATGCAGATTTTCCCGTGGGGTCCAGCTGATGGATATTGTTGAGCGCTTCGAGCACGAGATGAGCAAGTTGGCTCCGACCGGATCGGCCAGATACAAGGGCGCGGCCTGGAAGATTCTGGTGGTAGATGACGACCAGGAAGTTCATGAGATAACGCGGCTGGCTCTGCGGGATTTCGAATTTGAGGGGCGAGCCATCGAATTTCTGGCGGCCCATTCCGGCGCAGAGTCGATCCAAATCATGCGTGCCCATCCGGATATCGCAGTCGTCTTGATGGACGTGGTGATGGAAACCGAGCGCGCCGGCCTCGAAGCCGTGCGGACGATCCGCGACGAGTTGGAGAACGCCATTGTGCGCATCATCTTGCGGACGGGCCATCCGGGTGACGCGCCCGAGCGCACGGTGATCACTCACTACGGGATCAATGATTACAAGGAAAAAACCGAGCTCACGGCCACCAAGCTGTTCTCGGCTATTTATACCGCGCTCTGTTCATACCGGGATCTGCGCTCGCTGGACTGCAGTTACCGCGCTTTGCTGAAAGTTGTGCATGGGTCGGCACGGTTGCTGAATCCTCAGTCGCTGGACGATTTTGCGCAGTTGGTCGGGAGTCAGTTGCGTGGTCTCATGCACGAAGCCCAGGAGGGTGGCTCCAGCGATCAGGCGGACCTGTGCATCGCCGCGCAGCTTGGCGATGACGTTCGCGTTATTGCCGGAACCGGGCAGTTTGACCGCGCTGCGGCAAGTGACACCGGGCTCTTGGCGCAGCGAGTGCAAGATCGCATTCACTCGGTAATGGGTGCCAATCACGCGATATTCGATCCGGAATATTTCGCTTTCGGTCTGGTTGGTCCCTCGGGCTGTCAGCTTGTGATCTATCTGTCTTCATGCGCCCGATTACAGCCCGTCGAACGTTTTATTGTGGATTTGTATTGCCGCAATGCCTGTCTTGCGCTGGATTTCAGGTACGCGGCCGGGCTTGGCGCCGCCCCGCCGCGGGATACAGAATTTTCTTCGGCCTAAGGCCGGTCCAGTGCGCCAGGCCGCCTCAGGACCAGGCGGCACAGGGCCGGGCAGATCAACACCGCCCCCAGCATGTTGGCGCTGAACATGAACACCAGCAGCAGGCCCATATCGCGCTGGAATTGCAATTCGGAAAATAGCCAGGCGGCCACGCCGCCGGCCAGACAAACTCCGGTAAACACCACGGCTTTGCCGGTCTCATGCAAGGTCTGGAAATAGGCTTCCCGCAGGCTGATGGCTTCCCCGCGATACTTGTGCTGCAAGACATCGTAGATGTAGATGCCGTAATCCACACCGATCCCGACCGCCAGGGTCACCACCGGCAGGGTGGCGACCTTCAGGCCGATGCCCCATACCGCCATCAGGGCATTGGCGAATACCGACACCATGAAAAGCGGCACGCCGATCACGAACCAGCCGGTCAGGGAGCGATAGGAGAGCAAGAGCAGAGTCAGCACCACAGCGTACACCCAGGCCAGGGCTGGCCATTCGGCAGCCGCAACCACTTCGTTGGTTGCGGCCATGACGCCCAGGTTGCCGGTGCCCAGAGCGAAGTTGACCGGGCAGGCCAGGTCCCGACTTGCCAGCGCGGACCGGGTGTGGGCGATCCGGTCGAGGTGGGTCTGCACTGAGGGGTGTTCGCGCGCTTCGGTGTCGCTGAATCCGGCGGCCCGGAGACCGGCGAGGTGGCGCGCGAGGTTGGTTTGACCTGTCCCCAGTTGACGGCGCAGCGCATTTTTACCGGCACAGTAGTCGGCTGAAACCTCCGGGTGTGTTGCATAGAATTCCGCTGCATTTTGTGCGTTGTAGCGCTGGGCATCAGCGGCGATGCGCGCGATCGTTTCGGCGCGATGGTCGTTGGCGAACACCACGATGGGCATGGCCGTGCAATCGTAATTGAGCAGCCCGGACGAAGATTCGATCGGGGTGGTGGCCAGCACCAGCGAATAGCGATTGCGCGGCAGCACGGTGAAATGCGGGTTGTTCTCCATCATGGCGGAGTAGATCTTTTTCGCCAGATGAGTGGCCGCCAGCACGGAGTTGACCCCCGGCGTGTTGCTGATCTGCCAGGCAAAGCGATCGACCTGCTCCAGCGGCGTGAACTGGATGCAGGCATCGGCTTCGGTCTCGGCGATGATCTTCAACACATCGGTACCGATGGCGAAGTTGCCGAGTATGGCGTCCACATCCCGGTTGTAGACGGACTCGGCCCGCAATTCCGGCACACCGGCTTGCGCGTCACCGATGATGCGATTCTGGCCCAGATAGAGCGATGCCGCCAATACGATAAGGGATAGGCCGATCAGGGCATTCCCCAGCGGCTGTTCGGTCACGCCCGAGAGCCGCCACCAGAGCCAGTCGCCGCGCCGATTTTGTCGGTCGCGCAGGCGCTTGAAGCTGGCCAGATTCGAAATCGACAGATAGCTCAGCCAGACCGGCATCAGAATCTTGTTGGAAGCCAGCACGGCGATCATGCCCAGGCTGGCGTGGATGGCCATTTCGCGGACGCTTTCGATGGGAACGATGTAGATGGTCATGAAGCCGGCAACATTGGTGACCAGGGCGATGGTGCCGGGAATAAACAGGCGCCGGAAGGTTGCCAGCGACGCCTCGTGGCCGGATTTTCCAGCAGCCAGTTCATCCGCCCAGCGGTTGACGTACTGCACGCCGTGGGACGTGGACACGGCCATGACCAGGAAGGGCACCAGGATGGCGAAGGGGTCCAGACCAAAGCCCACCAGATGCAGCAGGCCAAATTCCCAGACCACGGAGAGCAGGGCGCAGGCCAGCGGTAGCAGGGCCAGTCGCGTACTGCCCAGATACCAGCGCAGGGCCAGCATCGTGGCCAACACGGTGATCAGGAAGAAGCCCAGAACTTCGAGGGTGGCCGCGGCCACGTCGCCAACCACCATGGCGAAGCCGATGATATGGACGTCGACTTCCGGATTGTACTGCGGGTTGGCGACCTCGCTGACGTCCAGGTCGCGGTAGGCGACATGCAGCTGTCTCTTCTGCCCGTCAGCCGAAATACGCGATACCTCCAGCGCGCCGAAGCCCTGCCACCACGCTTGTGGCAGGAAGCGCTCGGTCACCACTTCACCTGCCGCGAACTCCGGCATGTCCCGCTTTGCCCGATAAACATACTTGCTGGGCTGGGTGAAGCGGGCGCGCACCTGCTCTTCGATCCGTTGCGAAATGCGTACCAGGTCAATGGGCCGGCCGGTGACCGGGTCGCGCTCCAGAAGCTCGGTGGTGATCATGGCGCCGCGGTGGTCCAGGCTGACCAGGCGGCCGACCAGGCCGGCCTTGCCGACATTGCGCCGAATCGACTCATGCGCCGCGGTCGAGGGACGGTAATCCGGCGGCACAATGTTGTCGCCAGCGAAACCTTCTTCGTCCACCTCGATGAACATCACGTTGCGGGTGAACAGCGAAGATACGCGTGAACGGTCGATGCCCGGTACGAAAGTCAGCTCGGTGGTGGCGG
The DNA here is from genome assembly GCA_041601225.1 of Oceanococcus sp. Lineage (GTDB taxonomy): Bacteria > Pseudomonadota > Gammaproteobacteria > Nevskiales > Oceanococcaceae > JBFIIN01. The sequence goes on along the minus strand of JBFIIN010000005.1, from coordinate 939 downwards.
CCTCGAGCTGACGCAAAAAACGCCCGTTATAGATATCACTATTCTTTTGTAGCAATGCGACGAGCACGGTGTTGGCGCCGCCAAAATCATCCTGGTATTGGCGCAGAATCTGCATATAGGGATGGTCCAGCGGGATGTTTTTCTCAAAGCTCGCGTCGGGTCGAATCTGGCTGGCCTGCCACAGAAGCAGGGCACTGGCCACGACGAAGAGCAGCAGGCAGAGCCCGCGACGTCCGTAAAGCACGGGTTCGATGTATTGCAGCAGGCGTTCTGCGGAAAGGTTCACGATGATTCTTCAGGTTTCCCGAAACCCGACTGTGCCGAACCCAGGGCTACGCAAATAGCTACATTTGGGGGAGACCGGCACAGCTTTGCACTGGATAATGGGGCTGGGCAAATTTGAGGGAGATTCAAAGATGATCACGGAACAGGCGTCCGCGCTGTTGCAGAGCCAAAGCCAGGCTGTGACCGATGGTGAGCTGGACCGTGCGCACGAACTCCTCGACCAGTTGCACAGGCGCTGGCACGACACGGCCAGCGTTCACCTCCGGGTGCATTGGCGCTGGATGGCACTCTACCGCAGCGAGGGGCGTTATAGTCGGGCCGCTTTCGAACTTCTGGCACTCATTTTTGCGGCGCCGGCATCCTGGGTGCAACGTTACCTGGGGCTGGCCCGGGCGGGCGTAGCCTCAGCGGACGAGAAAAAATAGTCCGGACGCGGGAAGCCCGGCAGGCGCCGCTGCGGCCCAATGGCATTCTCGCGCTGAATTTTCGGGGAGCACTATGACGTGGTACACCGGCAACAGCACCTTCGACACGGTGCTGGCCATCGGCTTTGCCTTCGCGGCTTTTACCCTTATCGGCGGGGCTTTTGTCCAAAGCCCGTACGGGCGATTCGCGTCCGACAAATATGGCCTGAACCTCAATCCCAAATTGGGC
>JBFIIN010000004.1:0-22335 GCA_041601225.1 Oceanococcus sp. | reverse complement strand
GCGCGGCAGCCTGCGGGATGTCCCTCACCTCGACAACTTCGGCGATTACGAGGTGCTGTCGCTGCTCCGGCGCCGTGGCGGCTGACATACAGCACCAGGATGTCACCGGTCATGCCGCCGACTTCAGGTCGTTGGCCGGGTACAGGTGACAACTCACCCAGTGCGGTTGCGCGGCGCTGCCCGTGTTCACCGACTGCGGAACCTCACCGCGACAGCGGTCCATGGCTTCCGGACAGCGGGTATGAAAGGGGCAACCAGTGGGCGGATTCAGGGGGGAGGGGACTTCGCCCACCAGCAGGGTCCGCTGCGCTTTGGTGTTCGGCTCGGGCTTGGGGGCCGCCGACATCAGGGCGCGGGTGTAGGGGTGCTTTGGTGCGCGGTACAGATCGTCGGCCGCGGCATGTTCCACCAGCTTGCCCAGATACATCACGCCGACTTCGTGGCTGATGTGCTGAACGACCGCCAGATCATGCGAAATGAACAGAAAGGAAATGCCGAACTCGTCCTGCAGATCGCGAATGAGATTCAGCACCTGGGCCTGCACCGAAACATCCAGCGCCGAGACGGCTTCGTCGGCCACAATGAATTTGGGATTCAGAGTCAGGGCGCGGGCAATCCCCACACGCTGGCGCTGGCCGCCGGAAAATTCATGGGGATAGCGCGACAACACCTGCTTGCGCAGCCCGACAATGGCGATCAGCTCCTCGACCCGCTGGCGGCGCCCGGCGGGATCACCCACATCGTGCAAATCCAGGGGCTCGCGCAGGGTCTCCAGAATGGTCCGGCGCGGATTCAGCGAGGCATAGGGATCCTGAAAGATGATCTGCATCTCGCTGCGGCGCGCGGTGAGTTCCTTGGCATTCAGGCCGGTAATCGGCCGACCATCCAGTATGACCTCGCCCGAGGTGGGTTCGTGCAGCCGCAATATAGCCCGGCCCAGCGTCGACTTGCCGCAGCCGGATTCACCGACCAGGCCCAGCGTGCGTCCGCGCGGCAACTCGAAGGACACATCGTCCACGGCCTTGAGCTGGCGGGTCGAGCGTGGCAGCAAGTTGCCCTTGACCGGGAAATATTTGCTCAGATGGCGGACGCTTAACAGAGTCGATTCAGTCATGGCTATTGGGATAGAAGCAGGAGACCTGGCGCTCGTCGCCAATTTCGCGGAGTGTCGGCTGGCTCTGCACGCAGCGGTCCTGGGCCTTGTCACAGCGGTCGCCGAAGCGGCAGCCCTGCGGGAGATGCAGGAGGTCGGGCACCATGCCTTCGATCGTGGGCAAGCGCTCCAGCCGGTCGCTGCGGATTCGCGGCACCGAACCCAGCAAGCCGGACGTGTAGGGATGCTGCGGCTGAGCGAACAGCGCCGCGATCGGTGACTGCTCGACGATCTTGCCGCAATACATCACACAGGCCCGGTTGCAGGTTTCCGCGACCACGCCCAGATCGTGGGTGATCAGCAACATGGCGGTGCGAAATTCCTCGGACAGCTTGACGATCTCTTCCAGCACCTGGGCCTGGATGGTGACATCGAGCGCCGTGGTGGGTTCATCGGCGACGATCAATTTCGGCTCGCAGGACAGGGCCATGGCGATCATCACCCGCTGGCGCATGCCGCCGGACAATTGATGGGGATAGTCGTTGATGCGCTGGCCCGGCGAGGGAATGCCGACCTTGCCCAGCCAGTCGATGGCTGCCGCGCGCGCCTGCTTGCGCGACAGGCCCTGATGCCGGCGCAACACGTCGCCCATCTGGGTGGCGATGGTGAAGACCGGATTCAGCGCGGTCATGGGTTCCTGGAAAATCATGGCGATTTCCTTGCCCCGGATGGCGCGCAGTTCGGATTCCGCAAGGCTGAGCAGATCGCGCCCATTGAACAGAATCTGGCCGCCGACCACGCGCCCGGGCGGGCTGGGAATCAAGCCCAGGATGGCCAGCGAGGTGACCGACTTGCCGCAGCCGGATTCGCCGACCAGGCCCAGGGTCTCGCCGGGCCGGATCACGAAACTCACTTCATCCAGCGCGCGCACCACGCCCGCTTCAGTGGAGAATTCCACCGACAGCTTGGAAACTTCGAGCAAGGGCAGGCTCATCACTGCACCTTCTTCGGGTCGAGGGCATCTTGCAGCGCGTCCGAAAAAAGATTGAAGGCCATGACCAGTACGAACAACATGGCCGAGGCGGCAATGAAATTGTTGAACACGCCCACGGTGACTTCCTGGGTGCTCTCGGCAATCATCAGACCCCAGGACACGCCGTCCTGCACGCCGAGTCCGAGAAAGGACAGGATCACTTCGGACTTGATCGCCGACACGAACACGATGGTCGCCTGCACCAGCAGGATATGCGAGGTATTGGGCAGGATGTGGCGGAAAATGATCAGGCTTTGCGGCAGGCCGATGGCGCGCGCCGCTTCGACGAACTCGAAACTTTTCAGCTTGATGACTTCGCCGCGCACGATGCGCGCGGTGGTGGTCCAGAAGGTCGCGATCATGGCTACATGCATGGCGTAGGGATGCGAACGCATGGCGAAGGCCACGGCGGCAACGAACAGATAAAACGGGATCGAGTCCAGGGTGCCCTTGAGCCAGAGGATGATTTCGTCCAGCCAGCCACCGGAAAAATAGCCACTGACCGCGCCCAGGGCGGCGCCGATGATGGTGGACATGATCGCCACCGACAGGCCGACCTCAAACGCGGTCTTGGTGCTGTAGATCGCGCGCTGGTAGACATCCTGGCCATTGCGGTTGGTGCCCATCCAGTGCTCGGCGGACATCGGGGCCAGGGAGTGGTCGCCCAGCGCATTCCAGTCGGCACCCATCAGGCCCAGCCACACGGCCACCGCAATCAGCAGATAGATCAGGACCACGGCGAATGCGCCCATGCCCAGCTTGTCCTGCAAGAATTTGCGCCAGGCCTTGGCCCACAGCGATTCGCCAGGGCGCGGTTCGGCGGCCTGCAGGCGATTGTCCATGCTTGCGGCTTCATTCATTTGAGCGACACCCGTGGATCGACCGCCCGGTAAAGGATGTCGTTGATGATGAGCACCAGCACAAACAGTACGGCCGTGGCGCTGACCACGGCTTTGAGCACGGGCTGATCGCCGGTGGTAATCGCGTCGTAGGTCACTTTGCCGACGCCGGGAATGCCGAAATAGCTTTCCAGCAGCAAGGAGCCGGAAATCACCACCAGCGGGATCGAGAACATCACCCGGGTGATGATCGGGATCAGGCAGTTTTTCAGCACATTCTTGAACAGAATCGAAACCACCGATGCGCCGTAGGCACGGGCGGTACGCACATGGTCGCGGGTCATTTCCTCCACGATCACGGCGCGATAAAAGCGGGTGTTGTAGCCCAATGATATGAACACCAGCGACAGGGTGGGTACCGTGACGTAGTACAGATAGTCGCCGAGGCTATACACCTCCCAGCCGCGCACCGGAAACATATTCAGGCCGTAGCTGGAGGAAAACAGCACCTGGAAGGCGATAATGATGATCAGGAAGCTCACGCTCATGCCCACCACCGCAAAAGCCATGATCGCCTTGTCTGGCCAGCGCCCACGGTAATAGCCTGCAACCAGCGCCAGCACGATGCCCAGCAGATTGCCGAGGATAAATCCGGGCAGGGTCAGCGCCAGGGAAATCGGCACGGTGCGCGATAGAATGCGGCTGACCCGCTCCCCGGTCGAATCCGAGTGGCCGAAATCCAGGGTCGCCAGTTCTTTCAGGTAGTTTGCGTAACGCAGCGCAAAGGGCTGGTCATAGCCGAGCTCGTGACGGATTTCGTCGATCTGCTCCTGGGTTGGATTCTTGCCAACTAGCTCGTAGGTCTTGTCCGGTCCGAAATAGACCATCAACACGAAACTGATGAAGGTGACGCCGAGTATCAGCGGGATGCCGGCCACCAGCTTGCGCAGGCTGTAGAGAAGCATGTCCATTCAAATCGCCGAATTCTGATGCGAGCCGCCAGTCATTCTGGCGATTGATCGCGACATTGATGCAGTCCGGGTGGTTGCGCACATGCCAATATGTTCAGCTCTCCACGTCCACATAGCGTAGCCAGAAGCCGCCCAGAATCTCACGGTCGGGATAGCCGATGACATTCTTGTGCCAGAGGAAAATCCGGTTGCGCGACAGGCCGGAAATGATGGGGCAATCCTGCAAGGCCAGTTCGTTCATCCGGCGATACAGCAGGGTGCGCTCGCGGCCCGGCGGCAAAGTCGCGGCCTGGCGAAACAGCTCATCGTATTCCGCGTTCGCATAGTTGGTGTTGTTGGAGCCCGGCGAGTGATTGGGCCCGTACAGCAGTTGCAAGGTATTTTCGGCATCCGGGTAGTCCAGCCCCCAGCCCAGGCCGAAGATGTCGAGCTGGCTGGTTTTCATGGCCTTGTTGAAATCGCCGAAGGTCGCGAAGGTCTGGGCGCGAATTTTCTCCGAGGGATAGCCCAGCTCCACCATGAAGCCGCGGAACTGCTCGAATATCTGTCTGTTGGTCACGGCATTGGTCATGCCGTACAGCAAAGATGGCAAGTTCTCGGGCGTCCAGCCGTTGTCCTTGAGCAGCTGTTTTGCGCCCTCCAGATCGCGATTAACGGTTGCGCGTGACAGTTTGGTATCGAATTCCGGCGTGACCGGCGTGATCATCCCTGGAAAGACCGCACCAATGCCGGAGTAAAAGCGGTCGTTGCGTTGCTGCCAGTCGAAGGCTTTCCGGATGGCGCAGCGCAAAGCGGTATTGCGGGCATCCTGCTGCGGGTCCTCGTGATAGCCGATATGGGGCTTGTCCATGTTGAAGGTGGTGTACACGAAGCCGGCTTCAATGCCGCTTTTCCAGTGATACTTGTCGGTCCATTCCTGCTTGAGCCGGATTGGCGATGTGGACTCCACGACGACATCGTTCTGTTCCACCGGCACGTTGGTGAACTGGATTTCGTTGCCTTTGTTAAAGGAATTCCAGCGCGCCGCGGATTCCGTGATGAAATCGATTTCCAGCCGGTCGATGAAAGGCGGTGCCTTGCCGTCCAGGCGCTTGAGGTCCAGATGTCCGTGCAGTGCTTCCTGATAACCCTCGTACTCGAGATCCAGGGGTTCCTTGCGGAAATTCCTGTTCGGGGCAAAGACGGCCTTGGCGGTGTCGAAACGCTGCAGCTTGAAGGGTCCGGAGCCGACCGGGTGAACCGACAGTTCGCGACCGTACTCGGCAACCGCCTCGGGTGGGACGATCCCGGAAAATCCCATGGCCAGCGTGTAGATCAGCTGCGGATAGGGCCGGGTCAGGGTGATCTGGATGGTGTGCTTGTCGAGTGCCTGCAGGCCGGGGATGTCCTTTGCGTAGTCCGCGCCGGCCTCCTTCCATTCATCAATGCCGACGATGCGGCCCTGCCACAGCCAGGCGCCCTGTGAGCGGTTGGCGGGATCGAAATGGCGCTTGATGGAGTAGACGAAGTCCGCGGCGATGAGTTCGCGGCCCTTGCCCTCGGGGAACGCCGGGTCATCGGCATACAGCACGCCGGATTTGATCTTGATGGTGTAACGCAGACCGTCCTCGGAAATTTCCGGAAAATCGATGGCCAGATTGGGTTTCAGCTCGTAAGGCCGGGCGAGGTATTTGTAGGAATAGAGCGTGTCGTAGGTGATTGTGGTGACGTAACTGGCGTAAACCGTAGCCGAATTCACCGGGTCCAGATTGGTGGGTGAGCCATCCATGGCGTGGCGGTACACCTTGAGTGCGCCGCCGCTGGCCGCCTTGCCCGAGGGTCGCTCGCCACTGCCGCAGCCCAGTAACAGTGCGGCGCATATGGCCACGATCAAAAACCTGTGCATGTCTTTCCCTGTTGGGCGCTGCAAACCGCACATGATAACAACCAGGGGATTTAGCGTTGCGTTGACCTGCTGCCCGGGCAACTCTAGGCTGCTGCGCCATGTGGCAGAGACTTATAATCTTTGGCGCGCTTGCGTTGCCGATCCTGCTTGCCGGCTGTGCATCCTTGGCTCCGGAGCGGGTCCCGCGGGTGCAGCTCGTGGACGTGGCCGCGCGGCCTGCGGCGCCCGACGAGCGCACGATCAAGATGTTGGCCCGCGCGCAAACCAGCGTGTACGAGGCGCAAGCCCTGCGCCCGTGGTGGCTGGCGGGTCCGGCTCTGCTCAGCGCAGCGGAGGGCGCCATGGCGCGCGGCGACGGCCCGCTGGCGGCGGAGCTGGCGCAGCGTGCCGAAGCGGCGGCGCGCGCGACGGCGACGGCCCATTACGCCAGTTTTGCCGAAGATTTTCTGCGTCGTGCCGCCTTGTTCGCACGGCTGCGCGACAGCGAGTACGCCAGTTTTCGTGCTGCGGAAGTCGCCTACGCGCGAGGCGATATGAAAAGCGTCTATTTGCGGTTGCGACCGCTGGTCCGTCATCTTTATCTGGCCAGTGAACACGTGGTCGTTCGGGCGGGGCAGACTTTGGCAAACATCGCGGCCGATCAACAAAACTATGACAATCCGCATCTGTGGCCTTTGCTGTTCCGTGACAACAAGGGTTTGATTCGTGACCCCATGCGCCTGAAACCCGGCTGGACCCTGCGTCTGCGGACTCACCCGCCGCTGGCCGAGATCTTTGCGGCAGTGGAGTATGCCGACCGCCGTCAGGACCTGAGTGATCCGCGCGCCCTGGATGCACAATGGCTAAGCTGGCCGTGAGCTGAGTCGGAAGAATCCCGCGAATACCGTGAGGCTCCGGTATCGATACATCTTTCCTGGCGATTACAATGCCTCCCAAACCGCGCTGATCTGACCCTCCACATGCGGATTTATTTGTCTTCGATCTGGCAGCAAGTGCCCTGGCTCGTGCTGGTGTCTGGGATGCTGGCGTGTGTCCCAGCGGCCGCCGACAACGCGAACTTGCTGGACGGCGGACTGCTCGACGAGGAGCCCGTTGGCGCCGGTTCTGAAGGGTCGGTCGGCGATCTGCTGGAGCCCGGCGACAGGCTGGGCAGCGAGCCGCCGGACGCGCCCCGGGAGCCAGCTGGAGCCGGCCTGGCCCGGGGCCGCTCGGCGCCGCCGGATGCGGCTGGCCAGGCACACCTGGCCTTGTTCGCCGAAAGGCGTTATCCCTCAGCCAGTACCTGCCAGACCTGTCATCCGCGCCAATACGCGCAGTGGTCCGTGTCGCAGCATGCCTATGCCCAGCTCAGCCCGGTGTATATGGCCATGCAGAACAAGATCAATGCGGGCACCAGCAGCACCAATGGTGATTTCTGCATTCGTTGCCACAATCAGGTGGGCATGAACATGGGCGAGTCGCCCTTCATGTCCAACCTCGACCGACATCCGACTTCACGCGAGGGCATCAGCTGCGTGGTATGCCACCGCCTCGACCAGGAATACGGCAAGGTGAGCGGGCGCGTCGCCCTGAACGAGGGCGGTCTGCTGACAGCAGTGTCCGGCCCCACCGGCAATGCCGAGCTCAAACGGGTGCTGGACAACCGGCACCGGTATCGGGTCGTGACTGACCCGGATGCGTCCGGGCGCAAGATTCACGCTGAGGTCGGGCATTTTCCGTATTTGGGCGAATCCGGCTTCTGCGGCATTTGCCACGATGTCAACTTGTTTGACGGTTTTCGGCTGGAAGAAGCCTTCTCCGACTACAAGCGCTCGCCCGCGCCAGATCAAAAGATCAGCTGTCAGGACTGTCACATGGGCAAGACGCAGGGGCGCGCGGATGGCTATGAGTATGCGGCGGCCGCCCAGGTGGGCCGTGCAGAAACCCGACCGCGTCGCGTGACCAATCATTTTTTTGCGGGCCCGGATTATTCGGTTCTGCACCCGGGCATTTTCCCGCACAACGCGGATGCGGGGCAGCTCGCGACCCTGGCGGAATGGCTGCAATTCGATCATGCCGCGGGATGGGGAACCGACGCCTTCGAGAACCAGCTTCCACCGGGCACCGATTTCCCCGAGCGCTGGCAGTCGGTAGACGACCGTTACGACGCCCGCAAGATCATTGCCGTGCAGCTGGAGCGCCTGCAATGGGCCGCGGCGCAGCGCCTGGAAGTGTTGCGCAATGCCTTCGCGCTGGACCCGATCCGCGTGACCCGAAGCCGGGAGTCAGTTCTCAAGTTCGAGATTGCGGTCCGCAATATCACCGACGGCCACAGCGCGCCCACCGGCTTTGATGCGGAGCGCCTGGTCTGGCTGGACGTGCGGGTCACGGATGCCGTGGGCAAACGACTCTTCGCCTCGGGTGATCTGGACCCTAACGGCGATCTGCGCGATACGCACTCGCTGTACGTGCAAGCGGGCGAATTGCCGCTGGATCGGCAGCTGTTCAGCCTGCAGTCGCGTTTTCTGACCCGCAACCTGCGCGGCGGGGAGCGCGAACAGGTCCTGGCCGTAAACTACTCGCTGGACCCCTTGCCTTTTATCCGGCCCAGCACAGCTTCGACGATCTTGACCGGCCAGCCCGCCAGTGCCCGCAAACATCGCTACGTGATGCCGCCGGGCAGCACCCGACTGGCGCGCTACCGTCTGGGCCGCGAGCAGCTCAGCGGGGCCAGTCCTTACCGGATCCATGTGCAACTCAAGGCCGGCATGGTGCCGGTCAACCTGATCCATGAAATTCAGGACGTGGGATTCGACTTCAACATGAGCCCGCGCGCGGTCGCCGATGCCGTCGTCGCCGGCCATCAGGTGCTGGACCAGCAGGTCATCGTGACCGGCGCGGTGAGCGCCGTGGTCAGCCCATGAAGGCTTGTGTCCTGCTGCTGTGCCTGGCCTCCGGGCCTGGCTGGGCGGCGAGCAGCCTGCGTCTGCCTGATCATCCGCTGCCCTACCAGGGTGACCAGAATCTGCCGCGCCTCACCCCGCCGATCATTCAGATCGGCGACCCCTTTTTGCAGCCGGGCAATATAGATCGTGGCTTTCGGATGCCCACGGGGGCCATCTGGCAGCCGCGCTTCTGGGTCTTCGGAAGCTGGCGGACTGCGGTGCAAACTCATGCCCTGCAGAACGCGCTGCGGGTCAGCGAAATCGCCAGCCGCCTTGATCTGTTCGGCAACCTGCAACTGACCGGCACCGAACGTGTGCTGGTCGGCATCCAGCCCCTGAACAGGGGAGCTGAAGTGACCCGTTACCAGCTCGACCCGGATGAGGAGTTTACGGACCCCACCAATGCGCGGATTCGTACGCTGTTCTTCGAAGGGGATTTTGGCGAACTTTTCCCGGCTCTGGACAAGCGCGATTTTGGCGGGCTGGATACGGGATTCTCCATCGGTCGCCAGCCCCTGCGTTTCCAGGACGGCCTGTTGCTCGATGACATCGTCGACGCGGTCGGTCTGGCCCGTAACAATCTGCGCGTGCGTGGCTGGGATTCCCTGACCAATCTGCGACTCAGCCTGGTTTACGGCTGGGGCCAGGTGCACCGCGCCGACCATGTCGAGGATCGCGGTGCACGCCTGGCCGGTCTGTTCACGGCCTGGGATCTGGTGTTTGGAAATCGCGGGGCGAGTACGGTGGAATTCGATCTGGTGCACGTGACCAGTGCTTCAGCCGACGCGCTGCTGGCTGCGGGCATCGGCGCCACCCAAAGGCTGGGCAAGCTGAATTCCACCGTCCGTCTGCTGGCTTCCCATGCGCTGGGCGCAGAAAGCGCCCGCGCGGCCAATGGCAGGCTGCTGTTTCTCGAATTGTCCGGCGCACCGTTTGGCACGCACAATCTGCTGTATGGCAATGGTTTCTGGGCCAATGAAGATTACCGTTCGGCGGCGCGCGACGTACTGGCTGGCGGGCCGCTGGGTCGGGTCGGTCTGCTATTTGCCGCGCGTGGTCTGGGCACCGCGCCGGCGCCGCTCAACAGTCTCGCCAGCGACGCCGTGGGCGGAGCCGTTGGATATCAGATGTTTTTCGCCAACAATCGTTGCCAACTTGTCCTGGAAATCGGGGGGCGGCGCGGACTCAGCACGGCCGAATCGTCCAGCGCCGGGGCGGCATTCCGTCTGCGCCAAGCACTGGGGCGGCGTTGGGTGCTGGACCTGGATTTGTTCGCCGTGGCGCAAGAGGATGTCGCAGACTCCAATGGCGCTCGACTCGAGCTGTTGCTCAAGCTCTGATGCTTGATTTTCTGACCAGTGCTTCGCTGCTGCGCCTGGTCGGTGCGCTGATCGTGATGCTGGCGCTGGTCCATGTGATCATGGCCAGCTCCCGCGCCTGGCTGGACCTGCGCTCAGCGCGTCTGGCGCATGCGCTGCGCCTGCGTCAGCTGATGGACCATATCGAGTCCGAAACCCTGCAGCGTCGTATCGAGCAGAGTCGCGCTGTTGGGGGCTGGTCGGGGACGCGTAAATTCCGGGTTGCGCGCAAGGTGGCTGAAGCCGCCGGGGTGTATTCCTTTTATCTCGTGCCGCACGATGGCAAACCCTTGCCCCTGTATCATGCCGGGCAATACCTGACCCTGCGTCTGCGTCTTCCGGGCCGCGACAAGCCGCTGGTTCGCTGCTATTCGCTGTCGGATGCGCCGCAGGATTCAGGCTGTTACCGCATCTCGGTCAAGCGGCTGGCGCCGCCGCCGGATCAGCCCGACGCAGCGCCTGGGCAAAGCTCGAGCTACCTGCATGCCGCGGTCAACGAAGGCGATATTCTGGATGTGAAGGCGCCGGCCGGTAGTTTCACCCTGGAGTACAGCGATCCCAGACCATTGGTGATGATTGCTGGAGGCATCGGACTGACCCCGGTATTCAGCATGCTGAAAGCCCTGCTGGTCTCCGGTTCGCGGCGCGAGTTGTGGCTGTTTTACGGGGTCCGGAACAGTGACGAGCACTGTTTTGCGCGGGAACTGGCACAGCTGGCCGCCACGTATGGGCACTTCCATCTGCACGTCTGCTACGACCAGCCGCTGCCCGGCGACCAGCCTGGCCGTGACTATCAGCACGCCGGGCAAATCGACGTCGGTCTGCTCCGACGGTGTTTGCCGTCAAATAATTTTTCGTTCTATGTGTGCGGCCCGCCGCCGATGATGGCCAGCTTATGCGCCGGTCTGGCCGCCTGGCAGGTTCCGGCCACCGATGTTCGCACGGAAGCTTTCGGCTCGGCCTCGGTCAAGAAGGTCGAGCGCCCGCTCAATGGTGCCAGTCGCGGTGGTGCCCTGGCAGCAACCCCCGCGTTCGCCATTACCTTCGCGCGCAGCAGGCGGACCGTGGCCTGGGATGACGCGGACAACTTGCTGGAATTCGCCGAAGCGCACGGCATCGCCTTCGACTTCGGCTGCCGGGCAGGCGGCTGCGGCACCTGCATGACGGCCGTACGTGAAGGCGACGTTGAGTACATCCGAGATCCGGATGCACAGCCGGAGGCCGGCTCCTGCTTGGCCTGTATCAGCCGGCCCAAATCCGATCTTGTTCTGGACGCCTGACCGATGAAGCTCCTGCCCGGGTGTCTGGTACTGCCGTATCTGCTGCTGCTGCCCGTTGCGGGCCATGCACAGGACGCCCCGCAGGCGCGCCGCGATCCGGCCCTGGTGCAGGGGCCGTCGGCCTGTGGTGAATGCCACGAACTGTCGGTCGAGGCCTGGCGCGCGAGTCATCATTTCAAAACCTTCCGCGATTTGCCGCGCACTGAGAAGGCGCGGGAAATCGCGGATCGATTGGGTATCAAACGGATCAAGAGTGAAAGCGATTGTCTGGGCTGTCATTTCACCCTGGCGCAACAGGAGGAGGTGGCGGAGCCAGTCGCCGGAATCAGCTGCGAGTCCTGCCACGGTGCGGGTGCCGATTGGATCGAGGTGCACAGCGATTTCGGAGGCAAGGATGTTACCGCGGCCAGCGAATCGCCTGAACATCGCGCTCAGCGTTGGGCCCGGTCCGAGGCAGTGGGCATGATCCGGCCGAGCAATCTCTACCGCCTGGCCGAAAATTGCTATCAATGTCACACCGTGCCCAACGAGCGCCTGGTGAACCAGGGCGGGCATAAGGCCGGCAGTGATTTTGAACTCGTGGCCTGGAGCCAGGGCGAGGTCCGCCACAATGTCTGGTTCAATGAGGGTGGGGCCAATTCCGAGGCCGGGATCGAGCGCCGGCGCCTCATGTACGTGGTCGGGCGCCTGCTCGATCTGGAATATGCACTGCGTGGTGTGGCCGCAGCCACGAGCAAGGACACCTACGCGCTGGCGATGGCCAAGCGGGCCCGGCGCGCGGCTCTGGCCGTGAAACAGCTCGTTGACGCGGGGCTGGACCTGCCCGAACTCAGGGAGGTGCTGCGGATCGCAGGCACGGTCAAGATCACGTTGAACAATGGGGCGGCGTTGCGGACGGCAGCGGATCTGATTGCGCAGCAGACCCGTGGCTTGGCCGCCGCAGGCGAGGCGGCCGATCTGTCGACTGTGGACACCCTGTTGCCCGAGCCCGGAACCTATCAGGGCGAGGCCTTTCAACCCTGATGGCTGAACGGGTCAAGATCCCGCGGCCGCAACGCTGGCAGACGTCGTTCGGCCCGGACATGGACGATGCCCAGGTGAGGCGCATCCTGACCCTGCCGCCCTTTGTCAGCATGGACCCTGAGCGCTTCCCTGCGCCTCTGACGCTGGATGGGGTGGTGCGCCACGACACCCGGCTGCTGCATTTTGAGGACGGCGATCTGGTTGTGCGGGCCGGGGATTATGGCAATTCGGCATTCCTGGTGGTTGCGGGTGAATTGCGGGTTATTCTGCCGCCGGGCCTGCCCGGCAAGATGCTGGGCCGGTCGCCGGAGCGTCGCCAGGGTTGGCTGGAGGCCGTGGGACAGCTCTGGCGCAATTCTCGGGAGCCCGAGGCCCGCGATGCCGGGCGGTATGCCGAGGGCGGCCTGGGGACACGGGATGCCGGTCCGCAGACGCGGATTTTCCTGCAGGACCTGCCGGCCATGATCGAGCGCGACCAGACCTACTGTTTGGCCGCGGGTGAGATTTTTGGCGAAATCGCTGCCCTCGGGCGAACCCAGCGGGTGGCAACCGTCATTGCTCAGGGTGAGGTCGAGTTGCTGGAAATCCGCTGGCAGGGGCTGCGGGAAATCCGGCGTCGCGACGCTGCATTCCGGGCCCATGTCGAAAATCTGTACCGCGAACGCAGCCTGGAAACCCACTTGCGGGAAACGCCCATCCTGCGCGATCTGCCGCCCGAGCTGATCGCCGAAATCGCGGATCAAACCCTGTTTGAAACCTATGGCGAGTTCGACTGGTACGGCACCTACAAGCGGTTCGCCCAGGATCCTGCGGAGGTGAGGCTGCAACGTGAGCCGGTGATCGTTGCGGAAGGGGCGTACCCCGACGGTCTGCTGCTGATCCGGTCCGGCTTCGGTCGGGTCAGCCGGCGTTTCAACAACGGGCACAAGACGCTGCGCTATCTGGGTCGCGGTGGGGTGTTCGGGATGGAGGAACTGCTGCGCGGCTGGCAGACCGGGACCACCGTGCCCCTGGACGCCAGCTTGCGCGCGGTGGGTTATACGGATGTCTTGCGGGTGCCGACGGCGATCATCGAGCAGCATGTTCTGCCGCGCCTGGATGCCCGCGAGGTGGCCGAGATTCAGCGCACCCTGACCTCAATCAACCTGCGCGACGAGAGGGACCCTGAAATCACCCACGTCGCGGCGGATGCCAGCGGTCTGGAATCCGCCATGCTGGAAATGCTGGTCGATCACCATTTCATCAACGGCACCTCGGCGATGCTGATCAATCTGGATCGCTGCGTGCGCTGCGATGCCTGTGTAGACGCCTGCGCCGTGGCGCATGATGACAATCCGCGCTTCAATCGCCACGGGCCACGCTATGGGCCGATCACGGTGGCCAATGCCTGCATGCATTGCGCCGACCCGGTCTGCATGATTGGCTGTCCGACCGGGGCCATCCACCGCTCTAGCGATGGCGGACAGGTTCTGATCAACGACGACACCTGCATAGGCTGCGCCACCTGCGCGGATTCCTGCCCCTACGACAATATCCGCATGGTGGAAGTGCGCGACGCGAGCGGGCAATTCATCGTCGATCAGGCGCAGGGTGCGCCGATCCGCAAAGCGACCAAATGCGACCTGTGCATCGATCAACCCAGCGGTCCGGCCTGCGAGGCGGCATGCCCGCACGATGCCCTGGTGCGCATGGACTTGCGCGACTTGCCGGCGCTGGCCGACTGGCTGCAACGATGATGGGTTTTGCGCAGCGACGGCGCCGAAACCTGCTGGGCCTGCTGGTGGTATTCGCGGGGCTGCTGGCGGTCGATCGGGTTTACCAGGCCAGCCTGCACCGGGCGGAATTTCTGAGCGGCTGGACCCTGTTCCTGCTGATTCTGCTGCTCGGCGCACATAACCTGCGCAAACGCTTGAGCATGTTGCCGCTGGGCTCCGCTGCGGAGTGGCTGCAATGGCATATCTATATCGGCTTTACCGTCATTCTGGTTTTCCTGTTGCATGTCGGTTGGCATATCCCGAGCGGCTTGCTGGATACGGCACTGGCCCTGGTGTTTGCCATAGTTGCGGGCAGCGGCGTGCTGGGTCTGGTTCTTTCCCGGCGTTTGCCGCCTCGGCTGACCCGGCGTGGCGAAGACGTGATTTTCGAGCGCATACCGGGTTTTGTGGTGCAGCTGCGACAGCGGGCCGAAGTCCTGGTTGCCGAGGCGGCCACCGAAACGGGGTCGACGACCCTGGCCGAGCATTATCGTGATCACCTGGCCGATTTTTTTGCCGGACCCCGGCATATCGGTGCGCATCTGTTTGGCTCCGGTCGACCCAGCTTCATGCTCCTGCACCGCCTGGATGCCCTGGCGCGCTACACTAATGAGGACGAGCGCGAATTTCACCTGCGCCTGCGAGCCCTGGTCGAACAAAAAGACGAGCTGGATTTTCACCATGCCCTGCAGGCGGCTTTGAAGGCCTGGTTGTTTGTGCATGTGCCTGCCGTCAGCGCGCTACTGGTGCTGGCGAGCGTGCACATGCTGCTGGCCCACGCGTTTACCGGTGCGGCTTAGTGGAGAAGCTGCAGAAGTTTGATTACCACAGCAGTCCCTATCACCGGCCGAATCAGGACTGGGTCTGCGGCTGGGCTGACAGTGGTCAATGCTGTCAGCTCGGACCCGACGTGCGGGGCCGCTGCCGGGTCGCGGCGCAATGTCAGCCGCTCCTTGAGGGTGATCGCTGGCAATGCGCCCGGTCGGATTTGCATGGCGGCTGTTGCCCAAAAGGCCCGAGCCCCGCCGGCCAGTGCGGCTACAGTTTGCCGCCCTGTCGGCCGCGTCGCAGCTGGCGGTCCAGACGGCGCATTCTCACGCGCTGGTTTGCATCTCTGGCTGTGGGCCTGGTCTTGCTGGTTGTCGTCAGCGATAGCGTGCCGGTGCTGTTCGAGCCGGGGGCCCGCTCCGCGGCCCACGCCGAGATTGATGATTGTCGCGCCTGTCATCTCACGGCTGATTTCGGGCCCGCCAGCTGGCTCCGCGCGGCGTTGGGCCAATTGCCCGGGCGGTCCGATACAGAGCGATGCCTGGACTGTCACCGTGTAGGAGAAGCACCCAGGCTGGCGCATAGCGTGGACCCGAGCCGGCTGGCGCCGCTGACGGACGCGCAACTGGGGCACGCGTCTCGGCCGCCCTGGAATTTGAGTTTGGCCCGCGCCAGTTTTCCTGGCACCGATCAGGATCTGGCGTGCGGGGTCTGCCATCAGGAACATCGCGGGGCCAAGGCAAATCTGGAAGAAGTCACCAATGGCCGCTGCCAGATTTGTCATGTCGCCCCATTTGCGAGCCTGGCCGAGGGACATCCGGAATTCAGCGCCTATCCCGCACCGCGGCGCACCCGCATCCAGTTTGACCATGTCAGCCACTTCTCCAAACATTTCGCCGAGGATGCGCAACTGTCACCGCCCGCGACTTGTAGTGCTTGTCATGCCCCGGACAATGCCGGGCGGCTGATGCTGGTCAAGCCCTTCGAGACGGTGTGCGCCAGTTGCCATGAAAGCGACATCGCCGGCGCCGGGCGGGCTGGCGCGCGCGGGCTGGCGGTCATCGAGGTGCCGGGACTGGATGTGGAAACCCTGGAGGCACGCGGCTTTGGGGCCGGCGTCTGGCCGCGCCACGCGGATGCCGCCCCGGGCCCGTTTCTGCGTCGCTTGCTGCAGGCCGATCCGGCCGCGGTCGCGGCCCTGGCGGAACTGGGCCGTACGCGCCTATGGGATTTGCGCACTGCGGAACCCGGGCAATTGGCTGCGGCGCAAACCTTGGCCTTGTGCATCAAGGCGCTGCTCCAGGATCTGGCACTGCGCGGCGGTCTCGCACTTGTTGAGCGCCTGGAGGCGCAGGGTGCCGAGGCGCTGGATTCCGCGCGGCGAGGCAGTCTGGTGGCCATGCTGCCAGCCGCAGCCCTGAGCGAAGCGGCCGCGCAATGGTTCCCGGGGCTGGACGATGAGTTGGCGGCCTGGCGGGCCGGTCAGCCTTTGCCAGCGCCCGCGGAAGCCTCGTCGCGCCCGCCCGGGCCGCCTGCCCCGGCCGAACCGGACTTGTTCGACGGTGACGATGGTCTGCTGGGCGGCGGCTTGTTTGACGGTGATCTGGATGCCGCCGCGCCGGCTTCGTCAGCGCCCGCCGCCGCCGGCAAGCCGCGCGGTCATTCCATTGAGGAACGCATGCGTTTTGGTGGCTGGTATGTCGAAGATCTCGCCTTGCGCTACCGTCCCGCTGGCCACCGGGATAACTTCGTGCGCGCCTGGATCGAAGCGGAATCGGGCACCGAACTGTTCGATCACCTGACTCAGGCCGACAGTCCGGGCCGCTGCGGCTATTGTCATAGCGTGGACGAATCCGCCGCGGGGGTCAGCGTCAACTGGTATCCACGCATGCCCAAACCCAAGCTCCATCCATTTGCCGTGTTTTCCCATACCGCCCATTTCAGCATGCTGGGTGATCCGGGCTGCAAGACCTGTCACCAGCTCAATCCCGCCGCCCCTTACGCGCAGGGTTTCGAGGATAGAAACCCCGCGACCTATGCCAGCAACTATTTTGATATCGATCGCGAGGTCTGCGCGGACTGCCATACGCCGGAGCTGGCCGGCAATGACTGCACTCTCTGTCACCGTTATCACATTGGTGAGTTTGAACCCACCGTGCCCAGTACCAGGCTGGTTGATTTCACACGCTGACACATGACCCAGCGGGCCCGGCAGCGGGTGCCGCCGCTTAAGTATGGCGCAGCCATAGCGCAGCTTGGTCTGCGGGTCGAGCAGGCATTCCACTCCGATCACGGCCAGCACCAGCTCCGGCGGCACCCCGGCCGCGGCGGCTTCCCGCTGGGCCCCGACCTGCGCTCAGAAATGCAGGCCTAAAGTCAAGGTGGCCAGCCGCGGCTGGATAAAAGTGGTACGGATATCGCCGCGCGCGGGCTTGCTGATCGTGCCGATCACCGTCTTGTTGGTCAGATTGGTCACGTTCAGGCGCAGCTCCGGGGCCATGGGCAGGCTCTCCCAGGCGGCCGACAGGGACAGCCCCAGCGTGTTGTAACCGGGCAGGATGTAGGTCTTCTGCAGGCTGCTGTAGGCACTGCCCTGCCAGGCGGCATCAATGCCCCCCTTCAGCGCGGCGCGGCCCAGCTGCCAGGTCGAGTTCAGGCTGGCGTAGGCGCTGTAGAACGGCGAGGCGGGCAGGCGGGAGCCGGCCGGCACGGTGCCCTTGTCGGACTCGAAATCCACCGCCGTGCGGGCATCGGTGTAGGCGCCGCCCGACTGGAATGTCAGGCCCCAGGGCAGGCTGGCGCGGATGGAAAGCTCGGCCCCCTGACTGCGCGCGGCGCCGACATTGGCGACATAGACGAACAACTCGTCCTCGGTGACCTGGCTGATCTGCAGATCGGTCCAGTCGATGTAGAAGCCGGTCAGATCCACCTTCAGGCGGTAATCCAGCCATTGCGTGCGTACGCCCAGCTCATAATTCCACAGGAAATCGGAATCATAGGTGCGCGGTGCCGACGAGGACGCGGGCAACACGTTGACCCCGCCATAGCGGAAACCACGGGCGGCGCTGCTCACCAGCGACACCTGCTTGGTCACATCCCAGATCACACCCAGTTTAGGACTGAGCCCGGAGTCCTTCGGCGTGGCCGCGGTGCGATCGATCTCCTCGCCGCCGGCTTCGTCGTACATCAAGGCATCGGATTCCTGCTTGAACCAGCGCGCGCCGAAACTCAGCTTCAGGGACTCGGTCAGCCGACGACTCAGGTCGAAGAACAGTGCCTGCTCCACCGCGTCGGCATGGGCGTAGGAATACAGCGTGCCTGGCCGCTGCGACGTGCTTTCGCCGTCCAGCGGCACGATCGAAAGCGGACCGGTTTCGGAGGTGGGTTCCGGCGTATCGATGAAGATTTCCAGCAACTGATCGGAGCGGACCAGGTAGGCGCCGAGGATGTAGTCCCAGCCGCCGAGCAGGGCCCCGCCCGGTGTCGGCGCATTGGAGACCAGGCGCAGTTCGAAGGATGGCTGGCTCGATTCGGTGTCCAGCGCCTGGTACACCCGGGCATCGGTGTCCTGCAGGCTCAGGGCCGCGGTCGCATCGCCGAAGTAGTCGTGGGTCTTGTCCAGCTGGCTGAACAATCCGCGCACCGAACCCCAGCCCAGGTCATATTCAAGATCCGCGGTCAGGATCTGGACCTCGCCCTTGGTGTAGTCCGGCAGACGCTTCTCATCGGTTTCCGGGCGCTCCCGGTTGTCGGCCACACTGCCGTCATCCTGTGTGAAGCGTCTTCGCATGACCTGGAGATTCAGCGCCCAGCGATCGCTGGGCTCCCAACGCGCCAGGATCCGGCCACTGACCCGGTCGCTGCGGTTGACATCATCACGGCCGGCATAGAGGTCATCCAGGTAGCCGGGACGCGATTGCAGACCGCCGGCCACGCGAACCGCGAAACGCTCGCTCACCGGCAGATTCAGGGCCACATGCTGCGCATGGCCGCTGTCATCGCTGTGACCGGATCGCATATAGGCCATCGAAGCGGCCCCCGAGAACGCCTCGAACTCGGGCTTGTTCGGCACATAGCGCACGGCGCCGGACAGGGCGCCGCCGCCGAACAGGGTCCCTTGCGGACCTTTCAGAACCTCCACCGTGGCCATGTCCCAGGGGTCGATGTTCGGCTGTGAGCCGCGAAAGGTCGGATTGACCAGCGACACGTCGCCATAGAACAGGCCGAAGGTGCGGCCGAAATAGTTGGATCCCGATTCCGAAAGGATGCCGCGGAACGAGATCTGCGCCGTTTCGCCATCGGTCCCGGTGGCCACGGTGACGCCGGGCGAGAACTTGAGGATTTCCTCGAGCCCGGTGGCGCCTTTCTCGATCAGGGCGTCGCCGCTGAAGGCGTCGATGCTGAAGGCCAGGTCGCGTACCGACTGCTCGCGTTTGCTTGCGGTGACCACGATTTCGTCGATCAGCCGATCTCGGGGTGGCTGCCGCAGCTCCTCGGGAGCGGATTCGGGCAGTTCGATGACATCGAGTTCCTCATCCGCCTGCGCAGTCTCGTCCTGCGGCTCCGTTGCCGGCGTTGCAGACGCTTCCTACCTGGAATCTGATTGGGCGGAGGGACCGAAAAGGGCATCCAGCTCGTCGGCGGATTCCTGGGCGTTGACGCTGGTTACCGGCGCCAAAGCGATCACCAGGAGCAATCCGAGCGAACAATTCAGGGCGCTTAAATGATATTTCATGCTGAACTCATTGAATGATGGGTCTGTTGCTTGCTGCTCAAGAGCGGAACTCGGTCCATGATTGCACGAGCGCGCATGGCAGTTGCTGACATCAGGGTCGCGTTCCGGGGCAGCAGCGGCGAGCGAAGCCCTGCGAATGAGGCCTCCCCGGCCAGATCATACAAAGCTGCGCCAGATTGTGCTTGGATCGGCGCCAAAGCGCGCGCCGCAACGCAAGGTCACGCTGAGCCGCGCGGGTTCAAAAACCTCGGCGATAAGCCGCCGCTGCTAACGAAACCAGCGCTTGTTCAGGGCATCCAGAACCTTGCCCTGGTAGCTGTTGTCATTGATACGCCCGTTGTAACGGCCCAGCGCGCGGAACAGATCTTCAGCTTCGCGCTTCAGGTAGTACTTGAGGATCGCGCAGCCATAGCGCAGGTTGGTTTGCGGGTCGAGAAGGTTGTCCTGAGGCCGGCCGATTTCCTCAATCCAGAATGGCATGACCTGCATCAGGCCTAGCGCGCCAGCGCTGGAGATGGCGTAGCGGTCGAACAGGGATTCCACTTCGATCACGGCCAGCACGAGTTCGGGCGGCACCCCGGCCGCGGCGGCTTCCCGGTGGACCAGTCGCAGCAGCTTGAGTCGCTCGCCGGGATCCGCGACATACGGGCTCAGCCGGACGGAAAAATCGGTGAGCCAGACTTCGGCGTCAAAGCGATCGGCAAAGCTGTCGCTACGCCCTATGGCCGCTACGATCGCCGCGCGCAGCTCCCGGTCCTGCGTCTCGCCCTGCGCGCTGGCCAACGCACTGAGCAAGGCGCAGCACAGCAGCGCGAGCCCGCGCGCTATGCGGGCTAAGCCCGGATATGTTCGATGATGGCGTCGACCGACCATGCCAGCGATTCCGCTTCGGCGGCCGTGCGCGCTTTGAGCTCGATCTGGCCGGCTGAAAAACCGCGCGCCGACAGCACCACGCGGTAGGGAATGCCGATCAAGTCGGCATCGGCGAACATCTGCCCCGCGCGCAGGCCACGGTCATCCCACAACACGTCGATGCCGGCGGCGTTCAGAGCCTCGTAAATCCCGGCGATGGCGGCGTCCAGCGCCGGGTCTTTCTTGGGATTGATCGGATTGAGTATGACCTGATAGGGGGCGATGGCTTGCGGCCAGATAATGCCCTGCTCGTCATGCTGCTGCTCGATCGCGGCGGCCACCACCCGCGAGACGCCGATGCCGTAACAGCCCATATACGGCACCGCGTCGCGGCCGTCGGCGTCCAGGACGGTGGCATTCAGAGCCCGCGTGTACTTCTGCCCCAGCTGGAAAATGTGACCCACCTCGATCCCGCGCATGAACTCAATCGTGCCGCCGCCAGGGGCGGGGTCCCCTTCGGCGGCCAGCCGCAGATCGGCCACCCGGGGCTCGGGGAGGTCGCGGCCCCAGTTCACACCCCGCAAATGTGTATCGTCGGTGTTTGCGCCACAGACAAAGTCGGCCATCACCGCGGCCGCCTGGTCAATCAGGATGGGCACGTCCAGGCCGACTGGCCCGATGTATCCCGGCTCGCAGGTCGCGGTCGTAAACACTTCGCCATCGCTGGCCAGCTCGCAGTGCCCATCCAGCAGCTTGGCGGCTTTGACTATGTTCAGTTCGTGATCGCCGCGCAGGCACAAGGCATGCAATTCGCCGGCTCCGTTTTTGACCAGCAGCGTCTTGAGGCAGTCCCGCGGAGTGACCGAAAGAAAAGCGCAAAGCTCGGCAATGCTGCGCTGGCCAGGCGTTGCTACCCGTTCCAGTTCCCGACTGGCGGCGGGGCGCGCCTGAGTCGGGGGCAGGCAGTCCGCCGCTTCCACATTGGCTGCGTACTCGCCGCCCTGGGCGACCGCCAGCAGATCTTCGCCGCTGCCGGCCAGTACGTGAAATTCCTCGGACTGCTTGCCACCTATATTTCCGGAATCGGCCTGGACGATGCGGAAGTTCAGGCCCAGGCGCTCGAAGATGCGGGTGTAGGCGGTGCGCATCTGGGCATAGGTTTGAGCCAGAGATTCCTCGTCCAGGTTGAAGGAGTAGGCATCCTTCATCAGGAATTCGCGGGCGCGCATGACCCCGAAGCGGGGGCGGATCTCGTCGCGGAATTTGGTCTGGATCTGGTAGTAGTTGACCGGCAGCTGTTTGTAGCTGCGTACATCCTGGCGGAAGTGGTTGGTGATCACCTCTTCGTGGGTGGGGCCGTAACAGAAGTCACGTTCGTGGCGGTCGCGCAGCCGCAGCAATTCGGCGCCCATGACCTCCCAGCGACCCGATTCCTGCCAGAGTTCAGCGGGATGCACGCTGGGCATGAGCAACTCCACCGCGCCGGCGCGATTCATTTCTTCGCGCACGATCCCTTCAACCTTGCGCAAGGCGCGCAGGCCCAGGGGCATCCAGGTGTACAGGCCGGCGGCGAGGCGCCGGATCAGGCCAGCCCGCAGCATCAGCTGATGGCTGATGATTTCAGCATCGGCTGGGGTTTCTTTGGAGGTAACGAGGGGAAATTGACTCAGGCGCATGGGCGGATCGACCGGACGGGTTAGAAAAACACCTGCAACGGCACTTCGGCAGCGCCGCCGGCGGTGGGTTCAAAAGCGCGCATTTCCAGCACGCCCTTGGTGTTGAGCGAAATCACGAACAACAGGCCCGCGCTGTCACCGCAG
>JBFIIN010000003.1:0-22850 GCA_041601225.1 Oceanococcus sp. | reverse complement strand
CCCACATTCCTCATTGGGTCGCAGGTTCTCGCCTCCGGCCCCCATGACTCTATTCTTGCGTACAAATTAATGACTGATCTATCCAAGTATCGAAATATAGGCATCTTTGCCCACGTTGACGCGGGCAAAACCACAAGTACCGAGCGCATCCTCAGCCTCACCGGCAAGATTCACAAAATGGGTGAGGTGCATGATGGCGAGGCCACCACGGACTTCATGGATCAGGAGCGCGAACGCGGGATCACCATTCAGTCTGCCGCGACCAGTTGCGAGTGGAATGGCCATCGCCTGAACATTATCGACACCCCGGGCCATGTGGACTTCACGATTGAGGTCTACCGCTCGCTGAAGGTTCTGGATGGCGGTGTCGGCGTGTTTTGTGGTTCGGGTGGCGTCGAGCCGCAGTCGGAAACCAACTGGCGCTATGCCAACGACTCCGAAGTGGCGCGGATTATTTTCGTCAACAAGCTGGACCGCATCGGCGCGGATTTCATGCGCGTGGTGGAACAGGTCGAGAAGGTGCTGGGCGCTCACCCACTGGTAATGGTGCTCCCCATTGGTCGTGAAGACGATTTCAGCGGTGTGGTCGACCTGCTGACCCGCAAGGCCTGGATCTGGGACGGTTCCGGCGATCCGCTGAACTATCACATTGAAGATGTTCCGGCCGACATGGTCGATCTGGTGGAAGAGTGGCGCGAAAAACTCATCGAAACGGCCGTCGAGCAGGACGACGATTTGCTGGAAGCCTATCTGGAAGGCAATGAGCCCAGCGTGGATGGCATCAAGAAGTGCATTCGCCAGGGCACCAACAAGATGGACTTCTTCCCGACCTATTGCGGCTCGGCCTTCAAGAACAAGGGCATGCAGCTGATGCTGGATGCGGTGGTGGATTATCTGCCCAGCCCGACCGAGGTTGCACCGCAGCCCGAGGTTGATCTGGAAGGCAATGAAACCGGCAAATTCGCCATTGTTGACGCCAACCGTCCCTTGCGCTCGCTGGCGTTCAAGATCATGGATGACCGCTACGGTGCTCTGACCTTCGTGCGGATTTACTCCGGGCGCATTGAAAAGGGCATGACGGTGTTGAACACCTTCACCGGCAAGACCGAGCGCATTGGTCGTATCGTTGAGATGCATGCCAACGATCGGGTGGAGCGCGATTCCGCTGAGGCGGGTGACATTGTCGCCGTGCTCGGCATGAAGAACACCCAGACCGGCCATACGCTCTGTGACCCGAAGGATCCGGCCACCCTGGAGCCCATGGTCTTTCCCGCGGCGGTGATCTCCATGGCCATTGCGCCGAAAGACAAAGCCGGCGCCGAGAAGATGGCCATCGCCCTGGGCAAGATGGTGCAGGAAGATCCGTCTTTCTATGTCAGCTCCGACGAGGACAGTGGCGAAACCATTTTGGGTGGCATGGGCGAGCTGCACCTGGATGTGAAGGTCGACATCTTGCGCCGCACCCACGGCGTCGATGTCATCGTGGGCAAACCGCAGGTGGCCTATCGCGAAACCATCACCCAGGGTGTCGACGATTCCTATACCCATAAGAAGCAGTCGGGCGGTTCGGGCCAGTTCGGCAAGATCGACTACCGCATCGAGCCGGGCGAGCCGGGCTCGGGTTATGTCTTTGAGTCGAAAGTCACCGGCGG
The DNA here is from genome assembly GCA_041601225.1 of Oceanococcus sp. Classification (GTDB taxonomy): domain Bacteria; phylum Pseudomonadota; class Gammaproteobacteria; order Nevskiales; family Oceanococcaceae; genus JBFIIN01. The sequence goes on along the minus strand of JBFIIN010000003.1, from coordinate 21,198 downwards.
CAACGTGCCGCGGGAATTCTGGCCGGCGGTGGACAAGGGCTTCAAGCTGATGAAGGAAGAAGGCGTACTCGCCGGCTTCCCGCTGCTGGATTTCAAAGTCATCCTGCTGGATGGCGGATTCCACGCGGTGGACTCCTCGGCCATCGCCTTTGAATTGGCGGCCAAGGCCGCCTATCGGCAGACCATTCCGAAATGTGGTCCGCAGCTGATTGAGCCGATCATGAAGGTGGACGTGTTTACGCCGGATGATCATGTGGGCGATTGCATCGGTGACTTGAACCGCCGCCGCGGCATGATCAAGTCGCAGGATGCGGGCGTCACCGGGGTGCGGATCAAGGCCGAAGTGCCCTTGTCTGAAATGTTCGGCTACATTGGCGATCTCCGCACCATGACCTCCGGACGTGGCCAGTTTTCCATGGAGTTCTCGCATTACCTGCCCTGCCCGCGCAATGTGGCGGACGCCGTGATCGAGGAAACCAAGGCGCGCAAAGCGGCCAAGTAGTGCGCCGGGCAGGCTGCCCAGCTTGGTGAGACCGCAACAGCCCTGCCGGAAACGGTGGGGCTTTTGTGTATGTCCCGGGTGGTGCTTGTGCCGCTCGATTCAGCAGCCGTCCAGCACGATGTCCGGCGAACCATCGGAGGCGATCAGAATCTCCGCGGCACCGGTCAGGCCCGCGCAGTGAAGTGACCCCGCGCAAAGGTGAAGTCCACGATTTCGAGGTCCGGCGCGCTATCGAGATTGACCCGTATCGCGGTGGTATCGCGGACGGGTCTCAAGCACAGCGCCAGGGAATTCGCCGCGTTGCCCGCATGGACGGCGCCACTCGGGATCGGCCAGCGCTCCTGGTGGGGGTGAGAACGGGGCGTTCTCAGCTCCGCCGGGAATCGCCTGATCCGCCAGGCCGGCGCACCCGCGATGGTCAAGCCGGTAGTCCTGAGAGAAATATCCACCGCAGCGAAAGGCGCTGGCGCCGGATGTAACGGCGTTTCAGCGCGCCAGACGCCGACATTTTCAAGCGGGAGCGCAGGCGGCGCTGGCGAATACAGGGCCTCTGGACCCGGCGCTGGCGAACCATGGCCTGGGAGCGCTGGCTGAAGTCGGCCTAGTCGTCGCTACAGGAGTCGCGCGCGGGCACTTCCAACAGGGGGTCGCCCGCTGTCGCCGAGGGGCGGCCGGCGTGGCCCAGGTCACGGCAACCGGGTAGGGCCACGCTCCGTCGAAAATCCGTTCCTCAATCCAGCCGCATGCCGTGATCCGCTCAACTCAGCTTATTGACCAGCGCCAGCGGTAAATGACGCAGCGCCAGGCCCATGGGACCCCAGGGCCAGCGCGGCACGGAGCGCGCGGCGGTTTCCGATTCGATGGCCTGAACCAGAGCGCGGCAGCCCGTATCGGTATCGACCATGAACGGGGTCTTGCTTATTTTTTCGTTGATTTCCGAGCGTATGTATCCGGGGAACAGCGTCGTGACGCGGATGGGCGTATGTAACAGGTCAGCACGGATGCCCTCGGCCAGGGCGGCCACGCCGGCCTTGGTGGCCGCGTAGGTGGTGATATTTCCGCGCATACCGCGGTAGGCGCTGACCGAGGAGATCATCACCAGATGCCCGGCCTGCTGGGCGCGAAAAATTTCCACCGCCGCTTCGCACTGCGCCAGGGCGGCCACAAAATTCGTCTCGGCTGTTTCCCGATTGGCTGGAAAGTGACCCTTGCCGATCGGTGCGCCCTTGCCGATGCCGGCATTGACGATGACGCGGTCCAGGCTGCCAAATTCATCGCGAAATTCGCCAAAAACCCGGAACACGGCCGCGTGGTCGTTGACGTCCAGAGACTTGATGGAAATGCGCAGGTCGGGATAGCTGGCCTCCAGCTCGGATTTGAGGTCCTGCAGTCGCTCAATCCGCCGCGCGCAGAGCGCCAGATTTCGCCCTCGCGCTGCGAAGTCGCGCGCCATGCCGCGACCCAGTCCGGAGCTGGCGCCGGTGATCAGTATATTTTTGCGCATGAGTCTGCCTTATTCGCCGGCGATGGTCAGACCATCCACCAAAATGGAACCGCAGCGAACGACACCGCGCTGGTCGATGTCGTTGCCAATGGCCAGGATATTGGCATACAGGTCGAGCAAATTGCCGCCGATCGTTATTCCCTGTACGGGGAACGCGGCGCTCCCATCCTCAAACCAGATTCCGGCCGCGCCGCGCGAATAATCGCCCGTGCTGGCGTTTACGCCCTGGCCCATCAGTTCGGTGATGAGCAGGCCGGAGCCGGCCTGCTGCATCAGACTGTCGAGATCGCCTGCGGTGGGCGCGACCTCCAAAGTGCGGATGCCACCGGCATTGCCGGTGGACGGCAGCCCCAGTTTTCGCCCGGAATAGGAGCCGAGTATGTAGCTGGCCAGGATGCCGCCGCGCACCAGCTCATATTCGCGCGTGGCGACCCCCTCGCTGTCAAACCAACCCGCGCCATAAGCGCCTGGAATCCAGGGCATCTGACGAATATTGAGCAGGGTCGCGCCGACCTGGGTGTCCAGCCGATCGAGCAGGAAACTGCTGCGTCGATACAGCGCGCCACCGCTGGCCGCCGAGAGCAGGTGGCCAATAAACCCGCGTGCGTGCTCGGGCGGCAGCAGCACCGCAGCCTTGCGGGTGCTGAGCCGGCGCGAATCCAGGCGGGCCACGGCGCGCTGCGCCGCGCGCTGCCCGACGCTCGCGCCGCTGCTGAAGATATCGGCTTGGCGCCCCCGCTCGTACCAGTAGTCGCGCTGCATGCCCTCACCGCTGCCGGCGATCACCGCTGCACTGATGCTGTAATCGGTGGTGGCCTGCGCACCGCGGAATCCCAGCGAATTGGCGATATAGTCGATGCCGCGGTGGCTGGATACGTTGGCGCCTTCGCTGTTGCTGATTCGCGGGTCGGCATCCAATGCGGCCGCTTCGCAGATTGTGGCGAGCTCGGTGGCCTGGGCGACCGACAGATCGGCGGGGTGGTCCAACTCCAGATCCCGGGGATTGCTGGCGAGCAACTCGGCCTCGGGCAGGCCGGCATAGGGGTCCGGCTGGGTGTGACGGGCAATCGTGCAGGCAGCCGCGACCACTTCGCGGATCGACGCGCTATTCAGGTCAGCCGAACTCGCCTGGCCTCGGCATTGGCCGAAATATACGGTGATGCCCAGATCATTGTCGCGTTGAAATTCCACGGACTCCAGTTCGCGGTTGCGGACATTCACGTTGAGCCCGACGCCGCTGCCCAGTGCGACGGAAGCGGCGTCGGCACCGAGGCGCCGGGCTTCGTTCAGGGCCAGATCGGCAAACTCGCGCAACTGCGATTGGTCAGGCAATTCCTGGCGCAGGGTCACGGTATTCAAAGCGGTACTCATGTTAGTTTCTCGGGGAGGCGCGCGATCAGGCGCTCGGTAAACCCACCGAAGTCGCCATTGCTCATGATCAATATGCGATCGTCAGCCTGGGCGGCGCCCGCGACCTGCGCGGCCAGATCGTCGAGTGAATCGGCCAGGTGCAGGCGCTCGCCCACCGCGCTCAGGGCGCTGCTGGCGTCCCAGGCGAGATCGGGGCGGGTGTAGATATAGACCGCGTCAGCGAGACCGAAGGCGTCGGCCAGTTCGTTCAGATGGCTGCCCAGCCGCATGGAGTTGCTGCGTGGCTCGAAAACCGTCAGCAGGCGACCCGTGCGCAATTCCCCGCGAATGCCGGCTATGGTCTTGGCAATGGCGGTGGGGTGGTGGGCAAAATCGTCATAGACGTGGATGCCACCAAATTCGCCCTTGAAATCCAGGCGTCTGGCCACGCCAGCGAACGCGCTCAGCGCCGCGATCGCAACTTGCGGCGCAACTCCGGCGTGACGTGCCGCGAGCAGGGCCGCCAAGGCGTTGCAGGCATTGTGCTGGCCGCGCAGATCCCAGTTCACGGTGCCGAGATTGGCTGTGCCCTGCCAGATCGAGAAGCTGCCGCCGCCGGGATCTCCCAGCCTGACCTGCCAGCCGTCCGGGTCGTCAAAGTATTCAACGGGCGTCCAGCAGCCTTGCGCAAGAACGCGGTCCAGGCTGGCATCCCGGACTGGCCGGATGATTTGGCCAAGGCCGGGGATCGTGCGGACCAAGTGGTGAAATTGCTGCTCGATGGCTGCAAGATCAGCGAAAATATCGGCATGATCGAACTCGAGATTGTTCAGGATCGCCGTCTGCGGCTGATAATGGACGAATTTCGAACGCTTGTCGCAAAACGCCGTGTCATATTCATCGGCTTCCACCACGAAAAATGGCGCTTCGCCCAGGCGCGCGGACATGCCGAAGTTCTTTGGCACGCCGCCAATCAGAAAGCCGGGATTGAGCCCGGCATAGTCGAGAATCCAGGCCACGAGGCTGCTGGTGGTGGTCTTGCCATGGGTGCCGGCCACTGCGATCACCCAGCGCTCCTGCAGCAGGACTTGCGACAACCAGGCGGGTCCCGATGTGTACGGAATCCGGCGATTCAGAACATGCTCGAGCGCCGGATTGCCGCGCGAAATCACGTTGCCGACTATGACCTGGTCCGGAATGGGATCGAGATGGGCCGGGTCGAAGCCCGGCCAGACCTCTATGCCCAGGGCCTCCAGTTGGGTGCTCATGGGCGGGTAGGCTCCGGCGTCGGAACCGGTGACTCGGTAACCCAGCTCGCGTCCCAGCGCGGCCACCCCGGCCATGAAGGTCCCGCAGATTCCGAGGATGTGAACGTGCTTCATGCGGCGCCTACGATGCCGCTGAGACTTACTACGACGATGAGGCTCAGTTCATAGAGCAGGGCAATGCAAATGCCGGCGCCCAGGCGCGTGTCCATGGCATTTCGATAAATATGCGCGGCAACCAGCAGACCCCAGATTCCGATTAGCAGCCAGGCATAGGCCGCCAGCGTGGGGAGCTGTATGGACTGGGCCAGCGCAGGATCTGTGGTCAAAGCCAGCAGTACGGGTGCCAGGGCGCGCAGGGGCAGCAGGCTGAGTGCACCGATAACCGCGTTGGCCAGGAACAGCGCCGTCAAGGTCTGCACAAGCCGTTCGGGGTGCCGCCGAAATCCCAGCATGAGGTGCACGAACAGAACCAGGACCAGAATGCTGAGTCCGGACTGCACAATTGCGGCGGGAAAGCTCGCGACCAGTTGCTGGCGCAGCACGCTGACCAGCAGCAGCAGGGCGCCGGAGAACTGCAGCAACTTGCGGGACGCTGGCAGGTCCTGCGGACCCTTGCGCAGCAGGAGTAATTCGATCAGGCGATACGCGAATTCGCTAAACGATTGCACAATGGCGCCTCTGCTGACCCGACCGGATACCCTGTATGCCGTTACAAGCGACCCCGCAGCTCATCACCAGCCAGGCCGCGCTAGAAGCGCTCGCACAAACAGCGGCGCGCGCGCCGTGGTTGGCTATGGATACCGAATTCATGCGGGAAAAAACCTATTTTCCGGATTTATGTTTGTTGCAGTTTGGTCAGCCCGGTCGGGTTGATCTGGTGGACACCAGGGCCGATCTGGATCTGTCAGTCCTGGGCCCGCCGCTGTGTGATCCGGCGATTATCAAGCTTATGCACGCGCCGCGCCAAGACCTGGAGGTTCTGGCGCCGATATTCTCGGCCCGGATCGCACCCCTGATCGACACCCAATTGGCTGCGGCGCTTACCGGGGCTTCCCCTCAGGCGGCCTATTCCAGCTTGGTGAGGGATGAACTGCAAATTGATCTGGGCAAAAGTCATGCGCGCACCGATTGGGCGCGTCGCCCGCTGAGCGCGGAGCAACTGTCCTATGCGGCCGATGATGTGCGATACCTGGATGCGGTATGGGCGTGCTTGCAACCCCGTCTGCAAGCGGCGGGGCGGCTGGATTGGTTTGCCCAGGAAATGAAGGTGATGGCGAATCAAGCCCTGTTCGTGGAGCCCACCGAAGCCTGGCGCCGCATCAAGGGCTTGAACCGACTGACCGCGCGGCAGCGCGCGGGCCTGGCAGCTTTGGCGCAATGGCGCGAAGAGCGGGCGATCGCCCGAAATCGCCCCCGCTCCTGGATCGTTCCGGATCGTACTTTGCTTGAAATCGTCTGCGCATGGCCGCGCAATCGGTCCGACCTCGCCGCCTTGGCCAGCCTGGATGCCGCGCTCGTGAATCATTGTGGCGATGACATATTGCGGACCCTTGATTTTGCGAGCGCCCAGACGGCGCCGGCCTGGGATGCTCGGGAGCCGGATCGGGCGGAGCTCAAGCGGCTGGGTATGCGCTTGCGCGCCATCGCCGAGCACCTGGCCATAGACCCCACCGTTCTGGCGACCAAAGCGGATCTCCAGGCCCTGGCGCTGGGCCAGGCGGGATGCCGTTTGCTGGCCGGCTGGCGCCGCGAGGCGGTCGGGAGCGCCCTGCTTAATGAGTTGGCCGCACTGCGTGCGGCCTAGGAGTGTGGGCGGCAGAGATGCAATGGCCTGCGACTTCGCGCTTTCGATTGAATTTTCCGATCCTTCTCGTTAAATAGCACAACTGTCCGCCTCGAACGATCGAAAAATTCGCTCCGAAATCGCTTTGTCTCGGCTCATCGGTTCCTGCTGCCCACGCTCCGAGCCGCCGGTTGGGGCTGTCAGCTCAGTGCATCCAGAATGCGCGCATAGATTTCGTCGATACTGCCGACACCCTCCACCACCGCAAGCTTTCCGGCGGCGCGATAGTAATCCACCACCGGCCGGGTCTGCGCTTCATAGACACTCAAGCGATTGCGGATCGTGTCTTCGGTGTCATCCGCGCGCTTGCGCGCCAGCAGCCGGTCCATGATCTCGCTGTTCGGCACGTCCAGGTGAACGACCCGGTGCAGCGGCTTGCCGATGTCCTGAAGCAGGGCGTCCAGGGTTTCCGACTGCGCATTACTGCGCGGGAAACCATCAAGGATGAAGCCGTTTTGCGTGTCGGGCTCGGCTAATCGCTCGCGGATCATGCCGACCACGATGTCATCCGCCACAAGCTGGCCGGCATCCATTGCGGTCTTGGCGGCGACGCCCAAGGCCGTTTGATCCGCCACGGCTTGGCGCAACAGATCGCCAGTAGATATGGTCGGAATGGCGAAATGCGCCGAGAGCTTTTCGCCCTGGGTGCCCTTGCCCGTTCCTGGTGCGCCCAGCAGGACGATTCGCATGCTGTATTCCCCGTTGTCGAAGCCTGGATCTGCCGCGGCCCATCCCCTCGCGGGGGCGCATATCGTTCGTTATTGCGCGAAGTTTTACCGCAGCGGAGCGCGCAACGGTAGCCCGTGACGCAATGGTCGTCAATCGCGTGCAGCTGAAAAGCGTGGGCCGATTCCAGTATTCTCTGGGGCCGCCACGGCTCGCCGACGGCGTCCAGCATGGGCGGATTTGCCGACTTGGTTAGCGCCGGCTGGAGATCGATCCAGAACTCAGAGGAATTTTCATGGCGAAGAACGCCTTCTATGCACAATCCGGCGGTGTGACCGCTGTCATAAACGTGTCGGCCTGTGGCGTGATAGAAACCGCCCGCAAACATCCGCAGCAGATCGGCAAAGTCTACGCCGGCCGGGATGGCATTATCGGCGCGCTGACCGAAGATCTCATTGATACTTCCCAGGAATCTGATGCGGCGATCGCGGCGTTGCGTCACACACCGGCGGGGGCCTTCGGCTCCTGTCGCTACAAGCTCAAAGGTTTCGACAAGAATCAGGCGGAATATGAGCGACTGATCGAAGTTTTTAAGGCCCACGATATTGGTTACTTTTTCTACAACGGCGGCGGCGATTCGGCGGATACCTGCCTGAAGGTCTCGCAGCTTGGCGAGAAAATGGGCTACCCCATCCAGGCGATTCATGTGCCCAAGACCATGGACAACGATTTGCCGTTGACGGATTGCTGCCCAGGTTTCGGCTCGGTGGCCAAATACACCGCGGTATCAATACGCGAAGCCGGCTACGACCTGGCCTCGATGTGCAAGACGTCCACCAAAGTTTTCGTTCTGGAAGTCATGGGGCGCCATGCCGGCTGGACTGCGGCAGCGGGCGGGCTGGCGGCGGAAGTCGAGGGCGACGCACCACATATCATCCTGTTCCCCGAGATCGACTTCGTGCAGGCGAATTTCCTGGCACGGGTGCAGGACTGCGTTGATCGCTATGGTTATTGCACCATCGTGGCTTCCGAGGGCATCCGCGACGCCGCAGGCAAGTTTGTGGCCGATGCCGGAACGGTGGACGCGTTCGGACATACCCAGCTGGGCGGTGTCGCCGCAACGCTGGCTCGCCTGATCAAGAGCGAACTGGGCCTGAAATATCATTATGCGATTGCCGACTATCTGATGCGTGCGGCGCGTCACATCGCGTCGGGCACGGACGTTGAACAAGCCTATGCCGTGGGGCGTGCTGCGGTGGAAATGGCCCTGGCGGGCAAAAGCGGGGTTATGGCCGCCATCGTGCGCGAATCCGACGAGCCCTATGTCTGGCAGGTGGGTGAAGCGCCACTCGATCAGGTCGCGAACGTGGAGAAGGTCATGCCGCGCGATTTCATAACCGCCGATGGTTTTCATATTACCGAGGCCTGCCGGCGCTATTTGCTGCCGCTGATCCAGGGAGAGGATTACCCGCCCTATCAGGCCGGCCTGCCAGCCTATACGCGCCTCAAGAACGTGGCGGTGCCCAAGAAGACCGGTCGGGAATTCAGCGTCTAGTCGCGGCCTGCTGCATCCGGTCGCAACTCATCCCCAATGGCCGCGTCAGCATTGGCGGCCGCGTCGTCGGCGTCCTGGTTCATCACGATGATGCTGATGCGCCGGTTGATCGGACTGCGCGGCTGCGCCTTGTCAAACAGGACTGTGGAAGCCAGCCCCACCACCCTCAGGACCTGTTCCGCGGGCATGCCGGCGGCCACCAGCGTGCGACGTGCGGCATTGGCCCGATCGGTGGACAACTCCCAGTTGCTGTAGTGGCGCCGGCTGACAAATGGCGTAACGTCGGTGTGACCGGAAATGCTGATGCGATTCGGCACGCTGGCAATGAAGCGGGCCAGGTCCTGCAGGATCCCCACGGTGTAGCCTCGCAGGCTGGCACTGCCGCGGTCGAACATGGGTCGGTTGTTCTTGTCGACGATCTGTATGCGTAAACCCTCACTCGTGATGTCCAGGAACAGCTGATCCTTGAACGGTTCCAGGGCCTGGCTTTTGCCTATGGCTTCCAGCAGTTCCTGGCGCAGGGTTTCCAGCCTCTGCTCTTCGCGCAGTTTCGGATTGTCGCCACCGGAAATCGGATTCAGGGCGACCACACCGTCGGGGGTTCGGGCGCTGGGCATATCCATGGAGCCGCCGAGTCTGATCATCGAGGTGCTTGCGCCGCCCGGGCCACTCTGGCCGGCGGCCGGGGTCTGCGATTTGCCCTTGCTCATGCTGGGATTGTTGAAGTACTCGGATATGGCGGCGCGTTTGTCCTGATCGGAAATTCCCACGATCCACATCACCATGAAAAAGGCCATCATCGCGGTGACAAAGTCGGCATAGGCGACCTTCCACGCTCCGCCGTGATGCCCGCCGTGGCCGTTCTTTTTGACCTTGCGGATGATGATCAGGTTGGCGCTCGCGGCGTCGCCCTCCGCGCTCACTTGCGGTCCTTGAGGTGGGCTTCCAGGTCCGTGAAGCTGGGGCGCATCGTCTTGTTCAGCGATTTGCGGGCGAACTCCACGGCAACGATCGGGTTGTAGCCGCGCAGGGTCGCCAGCAGCGCGGCTTTTACGCACTCAAAGGCCCGGCTGTCCTCGATGGCGCGGCCTTCGATGGCGGTCGCCAGCGGGCCAACGAAGCCATAGGCGAGCAAGATCCCGAGAAAGGTTCCCACCAGAGCGGCCGCGACATGTGCGCCGATTTCCTCGACCGGGCCGTCCAACGCACCCATGGTTATAACGATGCCCAGCACGGCCGCCACGATGCCGAAGCCTGGCAGACCATCCGCGACTTTGGTCAGCGCATTGGCTGGAGCCAGCGCGTCATGGTGGTGGGTTTCCAGTTCAAGCTCGAGCAAAGGCTCGAGTTCGTGGGGATTGATCTTGCTGCTGACCATCAAGCGCAGGCAGTCGGTTAGGAACTCCACCAGGTGATGGTCCGCCAGGATGTCCGGAAAATTCTGAAACAGGGGGCTGTCCTGGGGGGCCTCCACATCGGCTTCCAGGGACATGGCCCCGTCTTTGCGCATTTTGCTCAGCAGGGCGTACATCAACGACAGAATCTGCAGATAGTTGTCGCGCTTGTATCTGGGACCTTTGACGACCGACAGGCAACTGGCGCCCGTTTCCTTCAGCACATGCAGGGAGTTGGAGGTAATGAACGCGCCCAGTGCCCCGCCCCCGATGATGACCAGTTCGAAGGGCTGCCATAAGGCCAGCAGCTGTCCATGGGAGGCGACATAGCCGCCCGCGACACTGAGAATGACGATGATCGAGCCGATGATCGGTAGCATGGCGTCGGTCCATTGCTGAAATACGAATGCGCTTCCGCCATATATCGGCGCCGGCCGGATGGGCTTTAGTGCCCGCCACGCCGCATCCCGCAATTGCAAGCTCGCGCAGGGGGCGTGGCAATCATCAATTCGGTGCGATGCCGTTGTTGCTGCGCTCGGCCCATCCGGGAGTCTGGCGCGGGCGCAACCGGATCTTTCCGGGGCCACAAAAAAGCGCCGCACATGGCGGCGCTTGATCTGTTGCGGCTTGTCCTACAGCAAAGGGGCGATGACCAGACTCACGATGGCCATGACATTGATGAGAATGTTCATGGATGGCCCGGAGGTGTCCTTGAAGGGATCACCAACCGTGTCACCGACCACCGTGGCCGTGTGCACATCAGAACCCTTGCCACCCAGGTTGCCTTTCTCCACGTACTTCTTGGCGTTGTCCCAGGCGCCGCCCGCATTGGCCATGGTCAGAGCCATCAGCACGCAGCCGATCAGGGCGCCTGCAAGCATGCCGCCCAGCGCCTGCGGGCCGATGCCGAAGCCGACCACGACCGGTGACCCCACGGCCAGCACGCCCGGCAGAATCATGCGGCGCAGCGCTGCCTTGGTCGCGATATCTATGCACCGGGCGTTGTCGGGCTTGGCGGTGCCCTCCATCAGGCCGGGGATCTCCTTAAATTGCCGCCGGATTTCCTTGATCATGTCGAAAGCCGCGTCGCCCACCGCCCGCATGGTCAAGGCACTGACCAGGAACGGAAAGATGCCGCCCAGAAACATGCCCATCAGTACGATGGGATCGCCGATGCGCAGCGAAAAGCCATCGTTGTGCAGGGACACGGTTTCGATATAGGCCGCGATGATGGCCAGTGCCGCCAGACCGGCCGCACCGATGGCAAAGCCTTTGCCGATGGCCGCCGTGGTATTGCCCAGCTCATCCAGGCTGTCGGTGATCTTGCGGGTCTCTTCGCCCAGACCGGCCATTTCGGCAATGCCACCCGCGTTGTCGGCAACCGGGCCGTAGGCGTCGATGGCCATGGTGATGCCGACGGTGGCCAGCATCCCGCAGGCCGCGATACCCACGCCATACAGGCCCGCCAGTTCGCTGGAAACGAAGATGATGGTGGCAATCGACAGCACCGGCACCACGACCGATTCCATACCCATGGCCAGGCCGGTGATCATGATCGTGGCTGGGCCGGTTTCGCCGCTCTGGGCCAGTTTCCGCACCGGCGGGCCGCCGGTGTAGAACTCGGTGACCAGCCCGATGATGATGCCGCCGATTGCGCCCGAGACCACACACCACCAGACATTACTGGACACCCCGACAGCGCTGGTGACGAAATAAGCCGCAATCATGAACATGACTGTTGCGCCGATGGTGCCGATCCGCAGCGCAACATCGGGTGCCTGGGACGAGGCCATACGCACGGCGCCAATGCCAAGCATGGAGGCCAGCAAGCCGGTTGAGGCCATGGCCAGCGGCAGGAACATCAGCTTTTCAGCCGCGCCTCCGGCCAGTTGGCCAAGCAGGGTGACATTCATGGTCTCGGCGATTGCGATACTGGCGATCATCGCGCCGCAATAGGATTCAAAGATATCCGAACCCATGCCGGCCACGTCGCCGACATTATCGCCGACGTTATCGGCGATCACGCCAGGATTGCGCGGATCATCTTCCGGAATGCCCGCTTCAAGCTTGCCGACCAGATCGGCCCCGACATCGGCGGACTTGGTAAAGATGCCGCCGCCAACCCGCGAAAACAGCGCCACGGTGGATGCGCCCATGCCAAAGCCGTGAATGGCTTCGGCATGACCCGCGCCGAACATCAGATACAGGGTTCCCAGGCCCAGCAGCCCCATGGAGGCGACGGTGAGACCCATGATGGAACCGCCAAAGAAGGCGACCGAAAGCGCATCTGCGGAGCTGCCGGTGCTGGCCGCGACGGTGGTGCGCACATTGGCCTGGGTCGCGGTGTACATGCCGATATAGCCGGCGGTGCCTGAGGTGAGCGCACCCAGCACGAACGCGAACGGTGTCTGCCAGGACTGGAAGCCGACATAGAGCAGGACCGTCACAATTGCGGCAAAAATAGCGAGGATGCTGTACTCGCGCCGCATAAAGACCATGGCCCCCAGGTGGATCTCTTGGGCGATTTCCGCCACTTTGCCTTCACCCGCAGGCCATTTCCTGACCAGCATGTAAATATACAGTGCTGCGGCCATGCCCACGCCGCCCAGGATGACCGGTACAAATTCCTTCTGCATTTTTCCCCCTTTGCAGGTTGTTGTCGCGCCGATGGTCCCCCGACCGCTCATAAATCTGAGCGATCCATTAAAATACCCGTCAGCGGAAGCCGCGATTCTATACCCAGGTTCTGGGTCAATTGCCAGCGCGGGCCGGAATTCCGGCCTTGGCGCGGGTCAAGCCGACATGGCTGCTTTCACATTTTTCGCAACACGCTCAAGGAGTTTTCATGAATTTCGAGTTGGTCCCGACTGGGAAACAACCGCCTGATGACGTCAATGTCATTATTGAGATCCCGATGAACAGCCAGCCGGTCAAATATGAGGTGGACAAGGATTCGGGTGCGATTACCGTGGACCGGTTGCTTACTACGCCGATGCGCTACCCCTGCAACTACGGATATGTACCCCACACGCTGTGTGGGGATGGCGATCCGCTGGACGCGCTGGTGATGATGCCCATGCAGCTGATTCCCGGCTGCGTGATCAACTGCCGCCCCATCGGCATGCTGGAAATGAGTGACGAATCCGGCAAGGATGAGAAACTGGTGGTGGTGCCAAATGATCAGGTCAGCCTGCTGTACAAGGACGTCAAATCGGTGCGCGAATTGCCGGACCTGATCCGCGACCAGATTTCCCATTTCTTCGCGCACTACAAGGACCTTGAGAAAGGTAAATGGGTCAAGATCGACGGCTGGCATGGGCCGCGCGATGCCAGGCGTGCCGTGACCTCAAGCATCAAGGCATTTAACAAGTCGCCGGAGCCCCCGCATTTCTAAGTGATCCGCGCCGGCGGCGGTCAGCCCGTCGTCGGCATCCGGGGTCAATTCAGCAGATACTGACGGGCCATGCCATCCAGGCCACGCCGGAAGTACTCGAACTCGTCGGCCAGATGTTGCAGCACATCGTGCACCGCGTAGGCTTCAGCCAACTTATGGCCGGCCGCCTTGGCAAAGTAGCTGGCGCCCATCTGCCGGTAATAGTTCAGATCGACCGGTCGGCGTTTGAACTCGTGGCGGAATTCGACCCAGGCCGCGCACACCCCCGAAAGAAACAGCGCGTAATTGCCGATCTGCGAGTGCACCAAGAAACTCCGTTTGGGATCGCTGCGCGATTCGGCCTCTATCAGGTCACAAAGGTAATGATAGGTCTGCGACTCGCCGGCCTGTACGCGGTGGAGCCGGTCGCAGTGGCTGAATGTGCCGAGCAGATTGGCCAGATAATGAATTGTGCGGCCTTTGAGCCTTGACCGCGTTCCGGGCAAACAGCGTCGAAGCAGGACGTTGAAGAACAGTTTCGGAGAAATGTCCAGCCACAGGCGGCGTTTGTCACGCAAAGCGTCGTAGACAAACTGGCTGTCCAGCATCGACTCCAGGGTATTGGGGTGCTCGATGACCTGTTGTGCGGCCGCGACCGGATCGATGCCCGCCACGGGGAAGTGTTCGAACAGGAACAACAAATCCCGCTGTTCGAGGTATGGGGCTTGCCCCAATGCAAAATCTGGTCGCGGGCTCATACCTGATCTCCAGTAAACGACGGCACTCAGATTTAGCCTAAGCCCTGTGAAATTCAGGTTTATACTGATCAGCCCGGCGACCGCTGGTGGCCCTCGGCCGCCAAGCGGCGCTTTTACTCCCAGCTGGCTCTTGCCCGCGGATCATTCAAGCATGCTGAATTTCTCCGACCTCGCGTTGCGCCGTGGCGCGCGGGTTCTGATCGAAGATGCCAGTTTCTCGATTTACGCCGGCCAAAGGGTGGGCCTGGTGGGGCGCAATGGCACCGGAAAATCCAGCCTATTCGCGCTGATTCTGGGCGATCTGGCACCGGATCGCGGGGAACTGAACTGCCCGGGCGATCTGGCCATCGCCACCGTCAGCCAGGAAACTCCGGCCTTGGCGCTGCCTGCCATTGAGCATGTCCTCGATGGCGATCTCGAGTTGCGCGCGGCGGAAGCCGGATTGGCTGCTGCGCAAGCCCGGGGCGATGGTCAGGACATTGCGCGCTGGCATGAACGCCTGGATGCGGTGGACGGCTACGCCGCGCGATCCCGCGCAGCGCGCCTTCTGCATGGGCTGGGCTTTGACGCGGCTTTGCACGAGCGGCCCGTTGCGGAGTTTTCCGGTGGCTGGCGGGTGCGTATTAATCTGGCGCGGGCCTTGATTCGGCGTTCGGATCTGTTGTTGCTGGATGAGCCGACCAACCATCTGGATCTGGATGCGGTGTTCTGGCTGCGGGAGTGGCTCAGCCGATATCCGGGAACTCTGTTGCTGATTTCACATGACCGCGATTTTCTGGATGGCGCGACCAATCACACGCTGCACCTGCATGGTGGGCGGGCCACCCTCTATACCGGCAATTATTCCAGCGCCGAACGCATTCGCGCCGAACGGATGGCTCAGCAGGCCGCCAGCTATGCAGTCCAGGTCAAGCAGGCCGCGCATCTGCAGAAGTTCATCGACCGGTTCCGGGCCAAGGCTTCCAAGGCGCGTCAGGCGCAAAGTCGGATCAAGCAGCTGGAACGCATGAAACGGATGGCGCCGGCGCATTGGAATGACGCCTTTGATTTTCAGTTTGCGGAACCCCGTCGTCTGCCTTCACCGTTGCTGCGTATTGATGACGGCGCTGTCGGCTACGGCCAGACTATGGTGCTTGCTGCGCTTCGACTGGGCCTGGAGCCCGGTGACCGGGTGGGATTGCTGGGGCGTAATGGCGCGGGCAAGTCGACCCTGATCCGCCTGCTGGCCGGTGAGCTGGAGCTGGCACGAGGCCGTATGTTGCGCGACCCCGCGCTGCAGGTGGGGTACTTCGCCCAGCACCAGGTCGACAGCCTGGATGCGGCTTGCAGCGCCATGGCCCATTTGCAGCGGCTCGACGCACAGGCGAGCGAGCAGCAGTTGCGTACATACCTGGGCGGATTTGATTTTCGAGGTGACCAGGTCTTTGCCCCGGTCGGTCCTTTTTCCGGCGGGGAAAAAGCACGCCTGGCCCTTGCCCTGCTTGTCTTCCAGAGACCGAACTTGCTGTTGCTGGATGAACCAACGAATCATCTCGATATGGAGATGCGACACGCCCTGGAGCAGGCGCTGCAGCTGTTCGCCGGCGCGGTGGTGATCGTGTCGCATGACCGGCATCTGCTCGACAGTTGTTGTGATCAGCTGTGGCGGGTCGGGCAGGGGAGCTGCCACGGATTTGCCGGTGATCTGGATGAATATGCGGCGCTGTTGCAGAGGGAAAGCCGGGCGCAGGATAGTGCGGGCGCCGGAGCGGCTCCTCCGGGCCGAACTTCGGCTAAAGATCAGCGGCGGTCGGCAGCCGACCAGCGCAAACGTGACAAACCGCTGCGCGACGCCTTGCGACACGTGGAGCTGGAGATGGCCAGAGCTGAAACGGAACTGGCGCAACTGCTTGATCAACTCGCCGATCCCAAGCTTTACGCGGCCGGTGGCGATGTGGCCGGACTCAGTCGTCGAGAGGGCGAGTTGCGCGGGGCGCTGGAACAGCTGGAGTTGCGCTGGCTGGACATTGCCGAGCAGCTGGAATGACCGGGACGCCGCACGCAGCCATGCGCCGGTTACTTCTGGAACGGCGTGAGGAGCTACGTGCCGCGCTGTCGCAGCGCCTGGCCGCTGCGGAAACGGTCGAGCTGGACCAGGCCCGTCTTGGCCGCCTGTCCCGCATGGATGCCCTCCAGGGGCAGGCCATGGAGCAGGCCGCCGCTACCCGTGCGGAACGCGGCCTGCGCGCCATCGCGGCGGCCCTGCAGCGGCTGGATACTGGTGACTACGGGTGGTGCCTGGAGTGCGGCGCGGAAATACCACCGGCGCGGCTGAATTTCGATCCGGCAGCTGCGCACTGCGTGGTCTGTGCGCAAAGCCGTGAGTAACGCCATGGTGTCTAGACCGTGCTGTGATCGCCGGGGGACGGGGTCGGGATGGGTAACTCATGGTCAGTGCTGGATGCCGACCCCGGAATGCCATTGGGATTGACCCGGCGATCACGCCGAAAGCGCGGTTTGTAGACGCCGGACTGGGCCAGATCCGGATTGATATGCGAGACCCGGGTGCGGCGGTCGCCGCGTGAACGGCGGTCCTCATGATACTTGTAGCGACATTGGCAGGTATCCATGTCGCACCAGGGCAGCGGCAGCGGCGGCGCGTCATTGGCCAGATAGCGGCGGCCGCGCAGCTTCCAGGCTGACATGCAGGAACCCAGGCTGGCATGTACCGAAACCGAACCGTAGGGCGATCTGGGGTGGTGCGGCTGGGCGCGCGTCGCGCCAACGGTCTTGTTTCGCCGCCGTGGCCAGACTGCGACTGCCAGCAAGCCGATCACCAGTAACCAGATTGATCCTTGCAGTAAACTCACCTGGGTCTCCGCGCTGGCCCGGCGCAAGGCCGAGCTTGCAACTCGTATGGCCTGACTATTGTGCAGAGCCCGTGAACTGGGTGTGAAATCAGCGAATCGTCAGCGGATCGCCCTGGGCCACGGCGAGTCCGCGGGTCCCGTACTGGGCCGCGGGTCGGGTATTCTTGGCCCATGCTTGTCGATCACGGAACTGTCTGGCGATGAGAGCGCGGACACATCGTGGAATCGTGGCCGCGGGTCATACCCTGACCGCGCAGGCGGCGGCCGGGATTCTGCGGCAGGGTGGGAATGCGTTTGACGCCGCGGTCGCCGGATTTTTCGCGGCCTGTGTGGCCGAGCCGGTTCTTACCGCGCTGGGTGGTGGCGGCTTCCTCAACGCACGCGCCGCCGACGGCAGGCATCAGGTATTCGATTTTTTCGCCCAGACCCCCAGAGAGAGCCGGCCGCCGGAGAGTCTGGATTTTCGCCCGATCGTGGCTGATTTCGGGGCTGACCAGCAGGGGTTTCATGTCGGTTTGGGCGCTGTCGCGACGCCAGGCGCGGTGGCTGGCATGTTTGCCGTGCAGCGCGAACTGGGCTCAATGCCGATGTCAGACCTGGTCGCGCCCGCAGTCTCGGCAGCCCGTGCCGGGGTCCGTGTTTCGCAATTTCAGGCCTATCTGTTCTCCGTGGTTGCGCCGATATATCAGGCGACGGCTGGAGCACGGGCTTTGTACGCCAGCCCCAAGCAGCCGGACTGCCTGCCATGCGCGGGCCAGCTGCTCCGCAATCCCGAGTTGGCCGAGGTCCTGGAAACCCTCGGCGCTGAGGGCGAAGATTTTTTCTACCGCGGCGATCTCGCCAAGACCATGATCGGGCAATGTGAGTCCGGCGGCCTGCTTGGTGCGGCTGATCTGGACGGCTACCGGGTCGTGATCCGCGCACCTCTGGAAGTCGATTTCCGCGGGCATCAGATTGCCTTGAATCCGGAGCCTTCGATTGGTGGACTGCTGATTGCATTCGGCCTTGCGCTGGTTTCTGCGCTTGGGCCGCGCTGGACCGATGCGGGGCCCGCCGAGCAGCGGCTGCTTCTGGCCCAGATCATGGGTGCCTCCCAGCATGCGCGCCTGGCCACTCTGGCGGACAGTTCAGCCAGTGCCCTGCTTAAGCCGGAACGGCTTGCGCGTTACCGGGCGCAGATTCGGGGACGCCGCCTGTCCTGGCGTGGTACGACCCAGCTCAGTGTCATCGACGCAGCGGGCAATGTGGCATCGATGACCACCTCCAACGGCGAGGGCTGCGGCGCGGTGGTGCCTGGCGGTGGTTTCATGTTGAACAATATGCTGGGTGAAGAGGATCTGAACCCCGGCGGTTTTCATCTATGGCAGCCGAACCGCCGGCTGTGTTCAATGATGTGCCCGACATTGGTGTTCGGTCCGGACCAGCGGCAGGTCGCGCTCGGTTCGGGGGGGTCCAATCGCATCCGGACCGCAATCCTGCAGGTGCTGCTTCATCTGCTGGACGGGCGCCAGGCCCTGGCGGACGCTGTGGCGCTTCCGCGCATCCATTTCGAGAACGACTTCCTGAGCGTTGAGAATGCCAGCGCACCGGGTGTGGGCAAACTGCTGGAGTCCTTCCCCATGCATAAAGTCTGGGATGAGCGCAATCTGTTTTTCGGCGGGGTGCACGCCGTGGCTTCAGGGCCGGCTGGTTTCGCCGGGGTGGGTGACCCGCGCCGCGACGGCGTGGTGCTTGCAGCGTGATGCGCCTCAAAGCTGCCAGATCAGGCAGTGGTTGTTGGCCGGCATCGGCCGGTCCTCGAGCAAGCGCAAGCCTTGAGCGCGCGCCAGACCATCCACCGCTTCAAACTGCCGAATTGCGCTATGCGGTGATTGCTGGCTTAACCAGCGGTCGAATTGCAGATTGCTCGCCGCACTGGTCCGGCCGCGATAATGAAAGGGTCCATACACTACCAGCCGCGCGCCCTGGGCAAGCACGGCGCTGAGCTGCGTGAAAAGGGCCTCGACCTGGGGCCAGCTCATGATGTGCAAGCTGTTGGCGGTGAACACCGCGTCGAAGGGGCCGGTGGGCCAAGGGTCGGAGGGAATGCGCAATGGCACCGCGGTCGGCGTGTTGGCCAGCGCGGCATCGTCCAGCCAGAGCTGTATGCCGGCCAGGGCGTCGGCCTGATCACTGCACTGCCAGCTGAGGTGGGGCAGGGCTCGCGCGAAGTAAACGGCATGCTGGCCGGTGCCGCTGGCGATTTCCAGCGCCCGGAAACGGTCGGCAAAATATTGGCGCAGCACCGCCAGTATCGGCTCGCGATTGCGGGCACAAGCTGGTGAATCGGGCTTGCCTGGGCATAGCTGCATCCGCGCAGTCTGAGGAATTTTTCCCCACCGTGTAAAATCCAGAACCCGCGGCATCGTTCACCCGGGCGCATGGTTGCAGACGCCGCGCTCGTAAATAGTCGAGATACGCATTGATGAATTACCAAACTTTTGCGCTGACTGCAGTGTTGTTGATTTCAAGTCCGGTTGCGCTGGCGGCGCAGGCCGCGACCGTGGTGGCCCCTGGCGCGGACGAGGTCGTACTTTACGAAGTGATCAGTCTGGCGCCCCTCCCGCGCGAGCGGATACGCACGGGCGTCCTGTCCGCGCCACTCTGTGGGACCGATGGCCAGTCTTTGGCGCCGCGTTATCGGCCGCAACGCCTGATGCGCGGTGATCAGAACTGCGATGGCCAGCCATCAGAATAACTCCAGGTCATGCCCGGCCTCGAGCTGCGGTTTGGCAGAACCTCTGATCAGGGAGTACGGCACCACCCGATTGCGACCATTGTGCTTGGCTGTGTAGAGCGCCCGGTCGGCGCGTCCCACCGCATTGGAAATATGCTCGTAGTGATCAATAACCGTGAGCCCGGCGCTGATCGTGACCTGGCCGACCTGCGGGAATTTCGAATCGGCAATCTCGGCACGGCAGCGCTCCACCGCGGCGATCGCTGCCGTTTCATCGCAGGGTGCGATGAGCACAGCGAATTCCTCTCCGCCGTAGCGGTAGACCCCATCGATGGTGCGAAAGGACTGCAGAATTCTCCGCGCGACCAGCAGCAGGACCTCGTCACCCAGCACATGGCCAAACTCGTCGTTGATCCGTTTGAAGTGATCCACGTCGATCATGGCCAGCCAGTAGGCCAGGGAAGGCGGCTGTTTGCTGGCCGCGCTCATGACGCTGGCTAGCCGTGCGTCAAAGGCGCGACGGTTAAGCACGCCGGTCAGAGTGTCCATGTCCTTCTCACGCACCAGGCTCAGGACATTGCCATAGAGCTTCATGATCGCGCCCAGTACCGCGAAATCGCCAGGGGGTTCGGCCAGAAAGTCAAGGCCAACCAGTTCAAAAACGCCGCGATCATCGGCGATGGGAAAACCGTACCGGCAGGCGCCGCCAGGACCCGTGCCGATCGCCATGTTCCGCGTCTGCAAGCATTCTCCCAGTATTCCCTGCGGCACGATACCCCGTTCGCCCAATCCGGCGACGATGGGTTTCACGCGCTGGGAGGAGGTGGCGATCAGCGCGCGCAAGGACTCATTCAAGCGTGGTGGCGGCCCGGGCGCGATATCGAAGAAGGACACCTTTCTCAGCCTGAACAGGTCGGTCAGGGTCCGAACCAGACTCAGGCGAATGTCGTCTCCGCTGCGCTTGTCACTGATGCGCACGGCCATGCTGAGCAGACCCGCGCTGCCGCCCGGCGCTGGGTGCTGTATCGGTGTCAGTGAATTTTGCATGGCAGATCCGCGCAGACAGGCAAGGCGGATATCGGCCTGATGAAGAAAAACTTTAGCGCGGCCGTAGCCGTGCGTGGATTGATCTGCAGATTCCTGGTATCCAGCGGCGCGCGCGGGCCGGTCCTGGACGTTCACTGGGAGATGCGGGTTAAAGTACCCTGACCCGGTTTCGAGTGTCGTCATGCCCGACAGTCCATTGGCTCAAGCTCTTACCTTGCCCTGCGGGGCGGTCTTGCCGAACCGAGTTTTTAAATCTGCAATGACGGAAGGGCTCGCCGACCGCCACGACCGCGCCACCAGCCGGCATGAGACCCTGTATCGCAGCTGGTCACAGGGTGGCGCGGGCTTGTTGCTGACCGGCAATGTGATGGTG
>JBFIIN010000002.1:0-23571 GCA_041601225.1 Oceanococcus sp. | reverse complement strand
GCCGCCGACCACCAGCGCCAGCAGCAGGTCGCGCTCTACTGGACACCCTGCAAGAAACTGATCAGCCAGTGTGTGGCCGGCAAACGCGCGGTTCCAGCGGAGCTTCTGCGCTTGCGGTGGCTGATTGAAGAGTACCGCGTGTCCCTCTTCGCGCAGAAGCTGGGCACGCGCGAGAAAGTGTCGGTCAAACGCCTCGATCAAAACCTCTCTGCGGCAGTATCCGCCTCAGCAAGCCTTACCGGCTAAACACCGGGACAGATCGCGCAGGCTCGCCGCGGCCGGGTGCTCCGCGCGGCTCAGCAAATTCTGGGCGGCTTCCATACGACCCGCACTCAGGGCCTCCACGCCCAGCACCCAGGCAACTTCGGGATTCTCGCGCGGGGCGAGCCGTGCCGCGCGCAACAGCGGGCCGCTCACCTGGGCCAGCGCACGCAGCGGTTGCCGCAACCCTTGGGCCAGCGCCGCCTGGGCCACCGGTGCCCAGGCTTCGGGCGGCAAGCTGACCTGACCATTCAGGATCGGTTGCCAGAGCCAGAAGTCACGCGCCCGCGCCCGTGCGGCCAGTGGCCAGACCCGCGCGATCCAGTTCGATGCGTAAAAGCGTCGCTCCGTCTGCTGGTCATCCATCCACAAAAAGTAGGCATCGAGTTCGGCTTTGCTGACGGGACGACTCGCCAGACGACCCGGATAGTCGTCAAGCAACTGTGGACCCGGACCCACGATCCTGGCGATTTGTTCGGCATCGGCGATAAAGGTGGTGGCCAGCTGCGCCGGCAGCTCCAAGCCGCTTTCCTCCAGCAATCGGCGGGCGCGGGGTATACGCCACAGGGCCGCCAGATCCGCGCCCCCGCGCGCGCTGGCCAGTGCACGCGTGCCAATCATCATCCAGTTGTAGTGCGAGCCTGCCCACAAGCTGCAATCGGCAAATTCCGCGCAGAACGCGCGCAGAATCGCTGCCGACGAGCCCAGCGACAGTTGATCCACCGGCAGCCAGTGAGTGGCGATCCCGCCTGCGCGCAAGCGCCCACGCACCAGAGCAAAATATTCGCGACTGTAGAGGGCCGTCACCCCGGCCAGACGCGGTGGCGGCGGCTCGGCGGTGATGATGTCGAAGCGTTGCCGGGTGCGCAACAGGAACTGACGGCCATCTTCGATAATCCTGCGGGTGCGCGGATCAACGAGCGGATCGGGCCTGGCGAGTTTCCGGCTCAGTTCCAGGGTGGCCGCCGAGGTATCCACCACCGTCAGCTGGGTCAATTCGGGCCCGGCCAGCAGCGCCTCGGCGGTGTTCCCCAGGCCGTAACTGATCAACAGGGCCGACTGCGCATCCGGGCGCAAGGCCAGCGGCCAGAGCGCGAACAAACGCATGTAACGCAGCGAGTCGATCTCCGTACCGGACATCGAATAACCGTCCGTGATAAGGCGCTGGGCAACCGGTTGTCCCCAGCGACGGCGCTCGGCCAGCTGGTGGGTGGCATCCGGTCCATGTCTCAGGGCAAGCGCCACATAGCCGGGAAACTGCCCCACGACCTGCTCCGCCCAGCGCGCGCCCGAATCCGGGGGGCGCCATGCGAGCCAAACCAGCACGCTGAGCAACCCGCAGCCCGCGACGCGGCGCATGCTCGGGCTGCTCGCAATCAGCAGGGCGCCGAGCAGCAGCAGGATCGCCATCAGCACCCAGCTCAGATCAGGTCCCAGGGTGGGCAGCAGGAGCAGACCAACGGCCAGACCACCCAGCGCAGCACCCAGCGAATTGGCGGCCAGCAGGGTGCCACTGCTGGTGCTGGAGAATCCCGTGACTCCGCGTATGGCACGGGCCAAATCAGCGAAAATCACGCCGGAGCAGAAGGCGGGAAGGCCGAGCCCGATCAAAGCCAGAATCAGCGCCCGCGACCATTCACCGGGTATTTCACGCCCAAACTCCAGAGCCCCATAACCCGCGATCACGAATCCGGCGCCCCCCAGAAACCAGGACGCCGGGCTCCGCTGCGAACGCCGTGAACTCCAGGCGGCTCCAAGCGCCAGACCCGCCACAACGGTCGCGACCACCACGGCGAAAAGCAGGTCGGTCTGCCGGACGAACAGACGAATGACCCGAAAGACCACCACCTCGAGACCCAGCAGCGCGGCACCGCACAGCGCAGCTGCCCAGAGCCAGCGGCCCCGCCCACCCGCGGTCTCGGCCTGGGCCTGGGCCACGCGCGGGGGGGCGGGGCCCAGCATGACCAGGGTCCCGGCTAAGATATGAGCCGCAGCGGCCCAAGCCGCGGTGACCGGCACACCGAGTTCGCGAAGGCTCCAATAGCCCAACGACACCCCCAGCAGCGCACCCACGGTATTGGCTGCGAACAGGCGCGCGAAACGCGCCTGATAGGCGGCCCGCTCCGGCATGGCGCATTCGCTCAGCAGCGGCAAGGCCATACCCATGGCGACCGTGGGCAGCAAAAGCAGGATCAGCGCCGCGAACACGAGCATGTAGGGACTGCCTTGCGCGCCCAAGGTCTGCGCATAAAGGCCAGCCAGCGGCGCTGCAAACAGGACCAGACCCAGCGCGCTGAGGGCGGCCAGACCCTCCACGGCCGCATAGCGGCGCTCAGCGGTCCTGACCGGCCTGCGCGCAACAAGCAAAGCGCCAACGGCCAGCCCCAGCATATAGGCCGCACTGACCGTCGCGGTAGCCCAGACCGACTGCCCGAGTATCACCGCCAGACGTCTAAACAGCAGAATCTCGAAGCTCAGCGCACCAACGCCCGAGAGCACGCTGGCCAGCAGGAAACGGATCGGCAGCCTGTGAATCGGTGGCGCGCTAACCTCCCGCTTAAAGGGAATCTTCCCAGCCCTCGGCCGATTGCCGCTGCCGTTTTTCAGCCGCCGCCGCCAGACGTTCTTTCCGGTCCTTGTCGGTGCGCCAGATGACATGAGGGAACAACAGAACCCGTAGCAGGCCGACCAGCATGTAGAGATAGGTCACGCTGAACATGATCCCGCATAACATCGAAATGGTTTCGAAATTCGGGCTGAGGTATTTGATGCCCCACCAGGACATGACATCCACCAGGGCCGCAGCCAGACCCAGCGGAAAGATCCACTGGTAACTCCACAGATGGTTGAACTGCATCGAAAACGGGATGCCGATCACCAGAAAAGCCGTGGTAAATCCGAACAGATGTGCATGGGTAAAGGCAATCAGCTTGCCCAGCGACATGTTGGCGAAGTAGGCCTCGGCGGTGCCGTGCAAATGCAGCTGGTAGACAATTTCCGAAGCTCCGAAAACAAAGGCGATCCCGTACAGGGTGATGGCCATGGCCAGTCCGCGTTTGACCCCTGTGGGATAGTCGTGCAGCGTCAGTGATTCCTTGGACAGGCGAAACGGCACCGTCCACCAGACCAGAATCATCAACGCGAAAAAAAACACGCCCAGGGCCACGGGCCCACCCACCGAAATCCACGGGCTCACCTGTTCCACGATGACCAGATCATCCAGCTCCAACTCATCGAGCAGGCTCATCTCATTCTGGGCCGCGGCGACCCAGGGGCTCAGCCAAATCAGCAGGACGGCGAGCAGGCGCATCAGGCTTTCTTCAGCCGCACGAACAAGATCACCCCGGCCTTGTGGACCGCCGTCGCCACCTTGGCGCCGAGGGACTCACCGATGCCCGGCTCGAGTTCCTTGATGTTGCGGCCGGCAAAATCCGCGTAAAGCCGGCTATCGTCAGCCCCGCTGACCGCCTTGGGATTTATAGCCTGCACACGGGTCACGTTGAGCTGACGGTCCGTGGCGACCAGGATGAACAAAGGCTGCTCCATATCCGCAAGCGGCACGATGATCGCCGTGCCTACGGGCCGACGACCATCCACAGGAATGTAGATGGTGTTTTCATCGGCCGCGGTCAGTTCCACCCCCATGGCGGCAGCGCGGGCCCGTTCGTCTGCGGTGAAAATAGCGTCCAGGGGCTTGTAAGCCTTGATCCCGGAGAATGCAGCCTGCACCTCCCGGGGAATGAGATTTCCGGTGTCCAGCCAATCGCCCGGATCTGCCACCGTCGATCTGGCCGAGCCGGGATTGGCCCGGGCGCGGATTTCGGCCGCGTTGCTCTGGCCGTCACCGTCCGCATCACGCTCGGCAACCGCGGCAAAGGCTCCCAGGCCCGAACCTGCGTCTTTGAATTGCTCGCCATAGGCATTCAGCGGCGAGCCCCCGCCATCCTGATGGCAGGCATTGCAACTGGGCTGGTAGCCGAATTGACTCTTGAAAAGGCGGGCGAAACCGGGCTCGGCCCCTGCCGGCGAAAGCCACAAGGCCAGCACGAACATGGTGCCCTGGCGCAACAAAGCCATGCGTTCTCCTCCTGTTATTTTCCGCCAGTGTAGCGCGTCCGCGCCCGTACCCGGCCCCCGGCCCGGCGGCCTAGAATTCGAACAGGGCGGGCACCTGATCGCGCATGTCCGGCAAGGGGTCCTGGCCCGCGGCCCGAGCCTGTTCCAGCGCGTCTCGTTGCCAGGTGTCCAGCGGAGGCATCAGGCTGCCGGATTTGCGGGTGCCAAGATACCGCTCGAAGTCCAGCACCTCACGAATCGCTTCGGTCTCCCGAATCCGCGTCAGGACCTCGGCTTCACTGGCCCCCGCCATGAAGTTCAGCCGCTCCGCGGGGTTGCCACGGTGACAAGCGAAACAGTAGCGCTCGAAAGGCTCCAAGGGCGAACCGGCGACCAGTTCCAGCGGCGGTTCACCCTGCGCGACCGGGGCGGACATCCGCTTGGTGTCGAGACAGCAGTAGCCCGGAACCGGCTGCCCCAGTTCTCCAGCCAAAGCCTGCAATAGGGGCACGCGACGCAATGGCTGCGCGTCAAAAAACGCGGCCGGCAATCGTGCGATGGCCTGCGCAAGCGCGGCATCGGAGAAACCGCTGGACTCATCAAGCCACTCCACATCCGCGGGAGTGAACATCTGGGCCAGCCCGTAAATGCCATCCAGATCCTGAGCGCCAATCCACTTCTTCGGCTCACGACGCTGAATCGGATCAAACTCGGGCGGCAGGGCCGGCAGCTTGTCGAAGTCCTTGAGCTTGTCTCCACTGCGCGCCGGTCCGGCAGCCGGAAACAGGAGCTGTTTGAGCTGCGCGCCGAAGGATTCGTCATACAGGGCCTGGTCCAGCGGATTGCGATTGCCCAGATCGCCGTTGGCCAGGGGGATTCCCTGGGCGGGCCAGGCCGCAGCCTGCAGATCGCGCAACAACCGCAATTCATCTTCCGCCTGTTCCAATGCTCCCGGGCCCACGGCATAGCGAAGCGCCAGTTCCAGCATCAGGCGGCGGCATCGCGCGCCGCGCTCACCGGCGCCGCAGCCATCCAGCCAGATGCGCTGGGTGGTCGGAATGACCCCGGCGATATCGGTCAGATTGTCGAAGGCTTCGGCACTATCGAGCTGCAAGGCGACGGGCACCGAAAAATATTCCGCCGTGTTGAGCTGCCTGGCAATCCGCCCGTGAATGGCCGGTTGAACGTTGGTTTCTTCCCAGGGCCTGACCGGAAAAATCGGAGCCGCTCCCGCGTGACAGGTCATGCAGATGGCCCGTTGTGCGTACACGATGCGCGGCGTACAGCCTGCGCAGTAATTCTCAACCAGCTGAAACTCGAAGCGCCCGGCCAGTTCATTGTAGGAAATGACCTCGATCTCCCGCGCGCTCTCCACGAATCCCAGAAACAGCCGCCCGCGAAAGTCCACCGGCAGTTCGGCTCCACCGGCCGGAGGCAACATGTCGGCAGACACCACGATGCGCGGATTGCTGAAATCGGCAAAGCCCTTCAGCAACGACCGGCCGTCCGGAATCAACAGGGCATTCGGGCGCCGCCCCTGAGTGTCGTAACTCGCAAGCAGGCTCAGCACGCGCTCAAACGGGTAAGGCAAACTGCCGTTCTGGGCAATCAGATGATCAAATAACGAGCGCGTTCCCAATGGCGGCAGATCGCTTTGGGCAATCTTCTGGGCGGACAGAGAATCCGCCGCCGCCCGCACGGAACGCTGCTTGGCCAGATCCTCGATCCGCGCAACCGGCGCCTCCTGCTCCGCCATGAGCAGGCGCAGCCCACCGAACCCAAGCAGGGCAAGGCCCAGAATCCCCATCATCAACAAGAGCTTGTTCATGGCGAAAGTGTAGCGCGCCCGCCCAGATCCGCGGCAGCCCCCATGGCCAACAATTCCGAATCCGGCTGAGTCGCCGAGGAATTGAACCAGGTTCAAAAATGGACTTCTTTTCAGGGCTCGCCGGCTTAGTCTGTCGCCAACGCTGGGAAGCAGGCTGCCCTTCGCAGCCAGGGAATTGGGATCGTATGAAAATATTCTATCGCTTTGAAAGTGTGGGGATGGAGGACAAGGAGTTCGAAGTCGTGGTCGGCCGCTCCATGTCGCCCCGCAAAGGCCAGGCCGATTGGACGCGGCTGGACCATAACCAGTGCCGGAACTGCACCCTGCGCACAGACGTTTTTTCGCATTGCCCGGCCGCTGTGGATCTGGAAGTTGTGGTTGAGGCCTTTAACGAGGTTCTGGCTTGTCAGGAGGTGACCACAGTCATTAGCCTGCCGAACGACCGAACGATCCGGCGGACCGGCGATGCCCAGTCCGCGGTTGGCGCCCTGCTGGGCCTGATCATGGCCAGCAGCTCCTGCCCGATCTTGAGCCGCATGAAAGGGTTGGCAATGACCCATCTGCCCTTTCAAACCATCGACGAATTGATCCTTCGATTCATCGGGACCTATTTTCTTGGTCAGTTCCTGGAACATCGGGATGGTGGCGAGCCCGATTGGACCCTGGACGGCCTGAAGCTGTTTCTCTACGAGATCGACCAGCTGAACGCCGATTTCCTGGAACGCGTCGCTGCCGCGGCCCGTGAGGATTCCACGCTTGAGGGCATCCAGCACCTGATGTCACAGGTTCGGGATGTTCGGGAGTTACTCGAGAGCTGGTCGCAGCATATGGATCTGTACGCCATCCCGGCGGCGCAGGCATCGTGATGGACGGGCCAATTTGTCGCAGCGGATATGGCCAGGCCTGGCGCGGACTTGCAGGGCTTCTGATCCTGATTTTCGCAAACAACGCTTCGGCTTTGGGGATCGGCAGCGCACGGGTCGACTCATTCCTGGCCGAACCGCTTGATATCCGTGCCCCGCTGGTCTCGACCCGGAAGCAGGAGTTTTCAATCCGACCCACGGCACGGTTGCTGCACGAAGAGGCGTATCCGACCTACGGCCTTGCCGCACCGCGGCACGCTCTGGCCGATCTCGAGCTCGAACTGGTCGGCAGCCATTCCGATGAGTGGTGGCTACGTATCAGATCCCGGAGCCCGCTGTCGGAGCCCATCGTAAACCTGCTGATGGAGTTGCAGTCGGCCGCCGAAAAGCGGGTGCAGATCGTCAGTGTCCTCCTGGACCCGCGTCCCGGCACCGAAGTGTTTCACCAACCCTCCTTCCGCACCACCACAGACCACATCAACACCCGGCCCAGACTGGCGCCTTCCGCGGGCAGCGACCCCACAGCGGCCGCGCCCGACGCTGCGCAGCCGGCAAGGTCCACCTTGACTCTGCCGGAGTCATCCGGCCTCCGCTTGTTGGAACCGGGCCACCAGGCCGCTCTGAGCGCTGTTGAACACGCGCGTTATGACAGGCCCGGTTCGATCAGCGGTTCGACCCAGAACCCGACCGAGGGCATGTCCCTGTCGTTGGACGTGGCTGACTCGATGGCGCAGAGTCTCGGGCGGATCGATACGTCAGCTCCGGCTCAGGTGCGCTTTGGCTTGAGCGAGCTGACCCTGGTCGTCGTCGCGCTCTCCGGCCTCGTGGCGCTGCGCCTGAAATCCTCACCCATTTTTCAGTCCATGCGCGAGCGCGTTTTGCCCACGGACCGCCGCCCGGGATCCACCGGACCGGCTCCTGTGCCGCCGCCTGCCAGCCTGCCCCACTTCGCCCAGGCGGCTGGGTCCGATCTGCGACCGAATGCGGGAGAAAGCCTGCGCCTCGCCAGTGCGGCCCCAAATGTTCCGCAGCTCATTGCAGTCGACTCCGCCCCAGCTGGACCCAGGACCGAGCCTTTGGCGCAGAGTGCGAACGATCTCATACGCAGCGCATCAGGCTCTGCAGCCGAGCGTCTTCCGGCCGCAACCGCAGGCGATGCCAACCACGCCGATGCTGATGCGCCAGCGCTGCTCGACGGCCACACCCCCGAACACGGTTCGATCGCCCCGGTCGTGGAGCCCGCAGCGAGCTTCGCGCAGGCCGACGCCGCGCACCCACCGCCCGCGAGCCCAGACCAGGGCGAGCGCGCCGGGCTCTATGGTGCGACGGATTGCTATGTGGCCCAGCTGAGTGCCCTGACCCAGGCGCCCGGCCCTGCGGGCACCGCCCCAGCCGAGGCCAGGGCCACGGAGCGCCCCGCTCCCGGAATGACGAGTGGCGACAGCCTAGACATGCCGTTGGATGACGAGACCCCGGATCTGTACCGGGCACTGCTCAAAATTGCTGAGGAACAATCGGGCCAGCCCGCCAAGCATGAAGTGGCGCGTATCTATCATTCGCTCGCCGAGTACCGTCAGACTCTGCAGACGCTCGAGCACGATCTGGTGCAGGGCCAGGACACCGACACCGTAAACGATCGCGGGCCGCTCCTTGGCGAGGAGGAAGCACAACCGGTTTCGGAATCCCTGCGCGGCCAGCTTGCGCAACTTGCGGTTGAACTTTCGAACGCCGGCAACCCTCGGGACGCCCAGTGGTTGCTGCGACGAATTCGCCTGGAAGCGGAAGGCCCGGAATCTGAGGCTCTGGCCAAAGTCATTCCGCTCAATCGTACGCGCAACGAGTCCTGATCATGCCAAGTCCGGTCATGGCAGCTGCCGCCACGAGAGGGGCCTTCCCATGTCTGTAACGCTCCCCCCTGAACAGTTCAAATCGCTCTACCCCCTCAACAAGCTCCATCTGGAAAGTCTCAATGAGCTGAGCGAGCACATGCGCCTGATGCATCTGCGGGCGAACCGGTGCCTGTTCAGAATTGGAGAAATGCCAAGCGAAACCTTCTATTTGCTCGAAGGCATCATGCAGCTGGTCGACTCAAAGCAGGAGCGCTTCGAAACCGTTACGCCGGCCGACCAGGGCGAAGCCCTGCCCTTGCCATTCATGGTTCCAACTCAGGAGATGGCCAAGGCCCTGGTGGACAGCCGAATTCTCTGCGTGGACCGGGAGAAGCTCAGCGAACTCATGGCGCGCCAGCAGATCGCGGCGCCCAGGCACACGCCAATTCACCAGGCGGCGACGGGATTCGACCGCGAGGAGGACCTGCGTCGCCAGTTTCATGCACTGCGGCAGGCACAGATGGAGCGCAACCGGCATGCGCCGGGAGTGCTCGGCATGCTGGACCCCTTCGCGAATTCACCGGGTGACGAAAATCGTGCGATCGTCAATCAGAATTCCCAGGGGCAAGTGGCGGCCGCACGAGCACGCAGCTGGTCACGCCCGGACCGCACCCCGATGACTGAAAAGCTGTCGGCTTCGGACGATCCGGATGCGATACAGCGCGCCTTTGCGGCGTTTGGCGTCCTGCCCGGCTATGCCAAGCTGGATGTCGCCTTGCGCGCGCAGTGCCTCATTGCCTGCGAGCGCCAGCGTTATGCGCCCGGTGATGTCGTGGTATGCCAGGGTGCAAAAGCGGACTACTGGTACCTCGTCGTCGAGGGCGAATGCCAGGTCCGTTATTCCGACGGCGCGAATGTTTTTGACATCAACCGCTATGGACACGGCGGCTCGTTCGGCGAAGACGGTCTGGTTGCAGGCCAGCCGCGGAATGCCAGCGTCATTGCCCAGACCGAGCTGCTCGTCCTGCGCATGCCCAAGGATGAATTTAGCCGGCTCCTGGCGCCGGCCCTCACCCGACCGGTCAGCTTCGATGAACTGCGCGAAGTTCGGCATCAGGACTCGGTACGGGTCGATGTCCGCATGCCCAGTGAAAAACGGCAATGGCGGATTCCCAATGCCCTTGAAATCCCCCATCCGGTAATCCGGGCCCATCCATTCTCAGGCGATCCAGCTCGAAGCTGCGTCGTGATCTGCCAGGACGGCAGACAATCGCCAGCCATCGCCTACATGCTGAGCAAGCTGGGATTTGATGCTTACTTTCTAAGCGGCGGAATTGCGCAAATTCCGGAATCCGAACTGCTCCCGGGCTCCACGCGGAATACGGACACACCTCTTGGAATCAAACGTCTGAGCTGAGTATCCGGATTCGCCCGGGGCCTGCGCTCAAAGATCCAAAGAAGGATTCGCCGACACCATCATCTGGAATGCCCGGTAATCGGGAATGATCAGATCCGAACCCTCACGTGAGATCAAACCGGATTTCATCAGACGACTGATTTCACCGGTCACGACATGACGCTGCGTGCCCACCAAGGCGGCGATGTCGGCATGCTTGGGTGCCGGAGATATGACCGCAACATTGTCACTGGCCGGCACGCTCGCTTTCAGAATCTCGGCGCGAATGCGGTCGGAGGCCTTGTATACGGTGAGCTCGTAAATCCGCCTGGTCAACAACCGCAGCATGCTGGCATGCCGCACCGAAAGGGCTCTTGCGACGGTGGCGTCACCAAAGACCAATTCGGCGAAGTGCGGCCCGCTCAGTACATCGACCTCCAGATCGTCCAGCGCATCCACGTCGGTCGATCGTGGCAAGCCATCAATCGCAGCGTACTCTCCAAAAAACTCGCCCGGCTCCAGCGTCTGAATTCGCACTTCACGACCCTGGCTGGAGAAATGGGTCACCGTGGCGCGGCCACTCACAATGAACATCACCTCCGTGCCAGAATCACCTTTGGCCACCACGTTCTGCCCCGCGTCGTAACTCTTGCGCGACGCCAAGGCCCGGTAGCGCGCCAGGGTCGTCGATGCGGCTGCCGCGAACAGTGATGGAACAGCGGGGTCAAGTTGGCGGATGGCATTCATGTCAGCAAGGGCCCGCTTGGATATACATGGCCTGTCCGGAGGGCTACATGAGCTTCAGGAACTCAGCCACCGCATCCTTGTCGGCCTGGGGTAGATTCACGCCGAATTGATGCCCTCTGTTCTCGACCAGATCGTCGCACTTTTGATAAAGCGGCGCATGTGGATCCGAACTTGCGAAATAGGCGACCGGCGTACCCTTCTTGACGGGCAGTTTGATCAAGCCTTTGCCATCCTCGCGTGGCGCGACTTTGATGTCCTGGGTGGTGCGCGTGATTTTCTGCGGACGATGATCGTCCGCGGCAGGATCATCGGAGCGCAACAGGGAAGCGATCGCTGAATGGTATTGCTCAATGCGGCCGCGCACCGTGTAATCGATTCCGCCGTCCTCCAGATAGCTCAACTCACCCACAGCGTTGTTGTGCAGGAACGGCGCATGAGCCCAGACCGAAAGCAAGGAGATGTTGCGTAGGTAGCCTGGGCCGCCCGGCCCGATCTGCTGGGTCCCGAATTCGCGGCCGCCCAGCAACGGAAACATGCGGTTGAAGCGCCGCGGCACCGAGCCCGCCGCCGGTGATTCCTGATAGGTCTCGGACGCGAATTCTTCCCAGATCTGCCCCTTGTTGTGGTTATCGTGCCGGGCCCGACAGGAATTGGTGCCGATTTCCGTGAACGGCACCCGCTCGTCGTTGCCCAGCCAGTCCTGTCCGAACATGCCGTCCTGCGCGAATTGACGCGGACGCAGCTGACCCTGGGCGTCCTCAACCAGATATTTGCTTCTGAAACGCTCCGAGGTCCGGAAGCCCGGATCGAATTCATATTCCCAGAACTGCTCGGACCCGAAGACGTGACCTTCGTAGTATTTTTCCAGAGCATCCTTGTCGCCGACGATTGCGGCCGGCGGAACGCGTGTGCTGTGACAGCGGGCGCATTCGCGGGCAAAGACCTTGCGTCCCTTGGGCACCTGATTCAGGTCGATGAACTCGCTACCCGCGGTGCCGTCCACATCGATGGCATTGAGCAGATAGTAAGGGCCGCCCGCCAGCAGATAGATGGCCAGATCACCCATCTTGGCATCGGCGTAATTCCAGGCCTCACAGTCCTGATAGCACTGCTTGATCCGCATCGGCTTTTGCGCCGCATCATCGCCAAAAAACGTACCGGGGACGGGGAAATTCGGCACCCAGCATTCCTCGGTGCACATGCCGATATTGATATACACCCGCAGCAGAGCCAGTCGCTCGCCGACGGAATCCTCGGCACCCTTGAGCACATGCATGGTTGGGGCTTCGGCGATCTCGCCGGTAATGGGGTGCTTCATCCGATGCGTGAACAGGCGCTTGTTCATGAAGTCGGTGATGTTGTTCTGGGTCCCGGGATTGTGCATGAAATCATTGGGATTCAGAGATGTATCCACGGTGCCCGGCCGGGCGGCGCCGACCGCCTGCACGGTAAAATCGTTACGCGGCACCGCGGACAGGAATGCCGCCAAGGGTTGATTCACGTACTGATTGCCGATATGACCGGTAATATTTTCCCATTCCGGCTCGTTGGGATTGGCCGGCGGCTCGGTCGGGTCGAAAGCCACGTGACATTGCACACAAGGGTGGCCAATGGCGAAGCGTCGCTGGGCCTGCATCTCGCCTTCGGTGTAGGGCGTGGAGCGTGGGTCAAACAGCACTTTTCCGTCGGGCCCACGTTCGGGGTCTTTGAAATATTTGCGATAGCCCAGCACGCCGGAGGACTTGGGATCAGCACAACGGTCGAGCCAGAATGTCGAGGCATCGCCCTGCTCGCAATCGGGGTCGTTGATCAAACCCCACTTGCTGAAGCGGTAGGGCCGATGCTTGGTATGCATCCACTCCGCGTAATGCATGTTCTCCTGGCCGATGGTGCGGGCCAGGTGGATCTCGTTGAGATCCTGGTTGCCAAAGGTGCCCTTGAACCAGACATCACGCCCGCGCCGCACGGTTTCGCGCATGGCTTGGGCCTTGGCCGGGTCTTGCGCCTCCAACTCTTTGAACAAGGAATTGGCGATGCGGCAGCCCTCGGCGTCATAGCCCGTACTCTGGGGCTGGTCACAGGGTGGTGGCGCTTCCTGGGAGATCGGCACGATGTCCCAGGTCACCGGGCCGCCACGCTCGTGCGTGTCCGGCCCCTGCCCTTCAGGCCAGACTTTCTTTGCGGCCAGGGTGTTGTAGAAATTCTTGTGATACCAGTCGGCTTTTTCCTGCACATCCGGCGTGCCTTCGTAAATGCCGGTGATGCGCCCGCGCTCAACCAGATCATCCACGCTCACGCTGCGCAGGGTGCGGCGTATGGGCTCCTCGGACACCGGATAAGGGCCGTCGCGATATTCCGCGGACGCCACAGTGCTGCCCAAAAGCCAGACCGCGGCCGCTACTCCCCAAAGCCTATTCATGTGCTGCCCCAACTCAGTTCTATTCATTGCGGCTCGCCGGCCGATTGCGGCCAGTGTACGTCGGCTGGAAAAATACGGGCAAGCGCAGCGCGATTGTGAGCGTGCCGCGCCGCACACCGAATGCACAGCGAATGCGGGTCCGCGCAAGCCCCGCATCCAATACCGAGACCTGCCGCGTACAGGCATCAGACGCTATGCGATTGCCTCCCAATATGCGCATTCCGCGTCTCTTGATTCTGATCCTGCTGGCCGGCGTGACGGCCTGTACGACCCGGTCCGGCCGCCAGCTCCATGACCGGCCGATATCCGGCCAGAGCTACGTGACCGGTGGTCACCCGCAGCAGCAAGGCGATCTGTATCTACCGCGTGCCGAGGCGCCGACGTCGGCCGTGCTGGTGATCCATGGCGACGCCTGGGTGAGCGGCGAAGCGCAGGACACCGGCAAATTCGCGCGCATTTTCGCCGGGGCCGGTTCCAAGGCGTATGGGACCTCACGGGCGAGCTTGGGCCATCTCGCAGTCTGGCCGCCGGGCTGAAACACCAGGGCGGGCTCCACAGCGACCTCATGCTGCCCCGGCACAGCCATGTCACGGCTTCCGTGATCGCCGGCGCGACGATGCGCGCCAGCCATGAGTCCTACGTCACTGGAACCATCACGCCCGCTCACGGGAACGGTGGCGCGTCGGCAATCGACGGATAGCCCCTGACGAATTCCGGCGGCATGCGGCGCGGTCGACCACTTTGCAAATCCACACAGATCCAGTGGGTGACGGCCCGAACCACGCAGGCGCCATCGGCCGGCCGCATGATCTGGTAGTGGCGGCGAAAGCGCAGTTTGCCGTCGTTGCCGCTGCACCAGGTTCCCACCCGCAAGGTCTCGCCGGCAAAGCTGGCCTTCAGGTAATCGACCTCATGACGATGCGCGACCACGGCACAGTTCAAGCGCTCATAATCGTCCCAGCCCACTCCCAGATGCTCCGAGTGCTGCCAGGCGCAGGCTTCCAGCCAAACCAGGTAACGCGCGTTGTTGACGTGACCCAGGCGATCAATGGCGTCCGCCGGAACATCCACATCCATGACAAAGGGATCGGCAAAATCCCAGGCTAATAACTCGCTCATCTTTCCCTTCTACCGCGCGTTCTGGCGCACTGCAAGCGCAGGGCTTGCGCCGGCCAACTGAGCGTGCAGAATTGCCTATTCCTTTGCTCTGGCCACCGTCATGCACACAACGAGTCGTACTTTCGCGCTGCTGGGTGTTCTTTCAGCCGGCGCCCTGCTCAGCGCTTGCGGCTCCGACAGTTCAGCAACTGCAGCGCGCAGCGAAGCCACGGCGGTCTCTTTCGTGACCTTTGGCGACGCCGGCCAGCAATCGGGCACGGGGCCGGCCGCGCAAACCGCGGTGGGCGACGCCATGGCCGCGGTCTGTGCGCAGCGCGGCTGCGATTTCGCGCTGGAGCTCGGGGACAACATCTATCTGTCGGGCGTGGACAGCGTCGAGGATGAGCAATGGCAATCGAAATTCGAGCAGCCTTATACCAACTTCAATTATCCGATCTTCGCCGCGCTGGGCAACCATGACAACAGCCATGGTCCCGGCGAGGGCTCGGCAAACTCCCGGGGCGATTTCCAGGTCGAGTACCACTACTCGGGCCGCTCCACGAAATGGAATATGCCGGCCCGCTATTACAACTTTGCCTGGCCAGCGGAAGACGACGCGCCCCTGGCGGAGTTTTTTGCCCTGGACTCCAACCCGCTGACAGCCATCGTGCCGGATCCGGACCCGACCTGGAATTTTCTCATTTACGGCCAGCAGCAGCAGGCCTGGTTCCAGCAGGCTTTGGCGGCGAGCAAGGCGCCCTGGAAGATCGCCTTTGCCCACCACCCCTACCTGTCCAACGGGCTGCACGGCAATGCCGGCAGCTATGACGGCCTGCCGCAGGCCTTGCCAATTACCGCGACAGGCGCGCCCTGGCGTGACTTTCTCGAGGCGACCGTCTGCGCGCAAGGCGTGGACCTGTTCTTTCAGGGCCACGATCATGATCTGGAGTGGATCAAGCCCGTTTCACGTTGTGGCAAGACGCATTTCATCGTCTCAGGCGCCGGCGAGGCCCCGCGGCCTTTTGGCAATGCCAATCGCAACGAAGTCTTCTGGCAGCAGGATCGGACTCTGGGGTTTTTCTGGTTCCGCCTGGAACAGGAGCGCCTCATCGGCGCCGCGTATGTGCTCGACGCCGCGGGTGTGCCGCGCTTGCAGTTTGAGCAGACCGTGCCCCGCCAGGACTAGAATTCCAGCGCGAATTGCAGGCGATAACGCCGACCCAGCACACGGTAGGTCGAGACGTCGGTGTTCGCGGCGTCGGCATTGATCAGCAGCGGCGGTTGCTTGTCGGCGAGGTTCTCGGCTGCCAGGCTCAGGCTCAGCCCCGGTGCCAGATCCCTTTGCCAACGCAAATCGTGATAAACCACCGAGCCGATCCGACGGCTCGTGCCGGGAAACAGCTCGCCGCCACGCTCGCGCAATGGCCCGATCCATTGCAGGCCGTATTTGAATTCATTGGGCCCGATCTGCCAATTCAGGGTGTACAGCGCCTTCCAGCGCGGAATCGCCCCGAAATTATCAGCATCAAAGCTGCCAGCGCCAAGCAAGGGCGCGGCGCCCGGAAAGGCGCGCAGCTCGCGTTCCAGGACCCGGCTGAGCAGAAGTCGATGGCGCAGACCGGCGTGGCTCACCGCCAGCTCCAGGTCCAGCCCACGCGCCGTTTCCCTGGCGATATTCTGTAGCTGGCTCTGCACCCGCAGAATCTCGCCCTGGGCATTGCGCTCGATGCGCCCGCAGAAGCGCGGGTTTCCGGTCGCCAGACACTGCGCAAGCAGGGTGTTGGCGCCCAGAGCCGCTATGCCATCGTCAATATCCAGGGCGTAGTAATCCAGATGCAGCACCAAATCGGGCCAGGCCTGCGGCGTGAAGCTGAGACCCAGCGTGGTGCTGGTCGCCGTTTCCGGCTCCAACTGCGGATTGCCACCCTCCAGCTGCGGTGTTTCATTGCCGGTCTGGTCAAAGCTGCCATCGGCTGGCACACCCTGGTCGATACAGCGCTGCACCTGAAGCGCGCTCAAATTTTGAAAATTCGCACAGGGGTCGGCAATCGCCGGGTTGGACTGGTTCACACCGCCGAACAGCTCGCCGACAGATGGCGCGCGATAAGCCTGGCCATGCGCCAGACGCAGGGTCAGCCCCGCGCTCTGCCGGTACTGCAGGCCCGCATCAAAAATCAGACGCGGGCGAAAATTGGAGGAATCCAGCGCGCGCAGACCCAGCTCCAGGTCCAGTTGCTGGGCGGCCTCGCGCGCCAGCAGGGGCAGGCCAAACTGGGCGTACACCTCATGGGTCTGGAAACGTCCCTGACTCGCCGCGCGGGCGGCACCGGTCGTATTGCCGGAGCGGGTCAGGGGATCCGGCAGATCGCGCGCCTCCTCACGCCGATACTGGTAACCGACCGCGGCCCGCAGGCTTGCCCAGGGCAGCTCGGCCAGATCGCCGGCCAGGTCCAGGTTGGCGGTGGTCTGCCGGTTGGCAAATCGATCGCGCAAGGGTTCGATTCCGGCGAAGTCCAGCATCTGCCGGTCAATCGAGCCGGCTCCACCAAACAGGTTCAGTGGCACGCAGTCCGCGATCGGCGCCTGCGCAGTGCCGCAAACGGCCTGGCCTCCCTCCAGATATGACGGCCCCAGGGCCAGGGCCAGGCGGTCCCGGCGCACATCACCACGCTGCGTTTGCCGCAGCCGATTGCGACCATGGTTGAGGGCGGCGGTCCAGTCCCAGCTGCGCCAGGCCCCACGCGCGCCGGCGACCAGGCGCCGGCGGGCGTCTGCGATCTCCTCATCGAAGGGATTGAATACATTGTCGGCGGCGACCACAACACCGTCCAGACGATTGGTGAACAGCGGCAACGGAGCCAACTGGGTGTCTGCATCGCGCTGTTGCATCAGGGCTTCGGCAAAGAGTTCCAGGTCCGGGGTCAGATCAAAACTGGCCAGGGCGAAAATCGAACTGCGCCGCGAATCCTGCAACAGATCTTCATCTGGGTTGAAGTTGTACCGGTCGTTGTCCGGGCCCGAACTGATGAATGGACGGAAATCCTCTGCGTCGCGACCATCTTCACCATCCGCCAGCGTCAGGCGTCCCGCAGAGCTGCGGAAATTGCCGGCCGGCGGCGCCGAGCTGCCGCCCGCTACGATGCGATTGTCCGGGCCGTCCACCGCCAGCAGGTTTCTCGAAAAGGCCCGTTCGCCCTTGCCTACCGCGTCCTGCTCAAAATACTCCGCCCCGAACATGAGGCGCTGGCGAGACCCGCTGTGTCCGGTAACCGCGGTGAGGCTCCGGGTCCAGCCGTCGCCGCGGTCGGTCAAGCTGGAATTGGCCTGCAACTGGGTGGCACTGAGCTGGCGCCGCGTGATGACATTGACCACCCCGGCCACCGCGTCCGCGCCGTGGCTCACCGATGCACCCGTTTTCAGGATTTCGATCCGCTCCACCAGCGCCAGGGGCATGACCGCCAGATCCACCACGCCCCCCAGGCCCGTGCCGCCGGCGACAATGCGGCGTCCATTGAGCAAGACCAAGGTGCGTTCCGGACCCAATCCGCGCAATTCCACCGATTCAATCCCGCGGGAAAATCCCCCGCCGCTGCCGCGCTGACCCACGCTCGTACCGATGGGCGCGCCGGCCATCAAGGGCAGCGACTGCAAAAACCCCCCAAGCGTCGTATGCCCCGCCTTCAGCAAGGTCTGCCGATCCAGCGTGGTCACGGGATAGGCGCCTGAATCCGGACGGGTGGCCAGCTGAGAACCCGTAACGGTCATCGGCTGCAACTGCGTGGGGGGCGCCTCCGCAGATGCCGCAGCGGGGGCCAGCATCGCCGCGCACAGAAACACAGCCAGCAGGGACTCGGCAGGCCAAAGGACCCGCGACAATGAAAAATCGCTCATGTATGGGTAGAACAAGCGCCCTCGGAACGGCGGCTAAAATTGTTTGTAGCGCGCCCGGCAGGATTTGAAGCTGCGACCGCCGGCCTGGACAACCGGAAAATCCAGGTCCGTCACTGCAGATCGCTTGAGCAGCGGATCAGAGCTCAATGACCGTACAAGTTCAATAGCAAGCACACAAGTTATTGATAGTGTGAATTGGTTTTATGCCGCCGGCCAGACGATCCGCGCTTTGCGACAGGCCTTCGGCTTCCAGCGCGGCTGGTTGCGATCCTTCTGGGCATTCATGTCTTGTCCCAGCGCATGGGCTTCGCGTTTCCAGCGCGTCGACAGCTACACCCCGATTCCAAGCTCCCAGGCATCCGGACGCCACTCACGCCAGGCTGGCGCGCCTGCTCAACAGGTCCGCGCCTGAATCCGGGCTGTATGTCCTCAGCTTCGACATCCGCAAGCCGTCCACCTACCCCTGCACCTCAGACTGAGCCACAAGCTCGCCGGCCCCTGCCGCACACGCCGTCTCAGCAGCGGCAGCATAAGCAGCAGCCATAATTCCAGCGCACCACCACGCTGGCGGCCCAACGGGCCGTTGCCTGGCGCGGGCGTCGGTGACGCGGTCGGGAGTTCGCCGCCCTGGGTCTGCGCGACGTTGACCGCGACCACGTTGCTCGCTTCACTCTTGATGCCGGCGTCACCGGCCGGATAGGCGGTGCTCACGCGGTAAAAGTAGCCACCCACCGGTTGGCCGGTAATGCGCAATTCCGCCTGATCAACCTTGGCCAGCGTCTGAAAGTTCTGCGTTTCGACGCGTATATCGTCGACATACCAGCCCATGGGCGTCGAGCCCGGACGATTGTCCCCGCTGGCTTCGATGCGGAAACGCAGCAGCAGTTCACGGCCACGGAACTTGTCGAGATTGATCTGGGTCCGGCTCAGGGCCTCCTCAGCGACAATGACCGCCGCATCGTTGGCCAGTTCGGACCGGGCCCGCTGCAGGACACGCTCCCAGCTGGTGCCGCCATCATCGGAAACCTCCACCGCGACGAAATCATCGGATTCATTGACGTAAAGGTCGTAGTAGCTCAGATCCGTGCTGCCCACCTCCGGCACCAGGAACGGTGTCGCCAGGGTCAGCAAGGCCGCCCCGGGTTCCACACCTTCCGTATTGCGGCCCCAGAACGACTGACTGCCGCTATTCGATTTGAGCGAGGAGATCTCCCAGGGGGTATTGTTGAGCCCTTCCTGCGATGTTACCCATTGCCCCAGGCCAGATTCCGCATCATCGTTCACCAGAACCGCGAACGACGTGGCCTGTTCGACCAGATCCGGGCCTACGGCGCCCTGCGGCCGGTTCCAGCGCAGCAGAAATGCGCCGTCGGTGTCGGGATCTTCGTACTCCAGGGGGGGCAGCAATTCCGGCGGGCTCAGGGCGAAGCGGCAATCCGGATTCACGCTTACCGACAGCGTGGCCAGCGCCGGTGTGGCCGGTGTCTGTCCGTCAGGCGACAGGCCGCGCAAGTCATCCACCCGGAAGCGCAGCGCGGGCGGCAGCATCCAGGGCAGGGTCAGCCCATTGTCCAGCGCGTAATTCTCGACGTGGGTGCAGCCGTCAAAGACCGGCTGCGACAGGGTGAATGCCGCATCATCTAGCACCGGGGTATTGTTGAGCGGCTGCGGCGCCGCGTCGACCGGCGTCTGCGCGGGGGGATTGTCGACGCCGGTATTGCCGTAGCCGTGACCTTCATCGGTGTAGATCATCGATACACCGGGCTGCCAGGTCGGAATGCCGCGTTCGCTCTGCCCCTTGCCATCCAGATCGAAGTCGATGCGATCCCGCAGTTCCAGGTAATAGGCGTGGTCCACATTCTGCGCATCGCTGGAGCTGGCCCAGACCCAGTTGCGCGGGAATAATCGCGCATCGTCGAAGTCTTCAAAATCCGTCGCCCAGACGGTCTTCCCATCAGCGCTGATGCGCAAATCATCGATGAACCAGCCCCGCTTGGCCAGGCCGGGATCGGTGACATAGGCAAAGCGCAGGATCACCGTTTCACCCGCGAAGGCGGTCAGGTCAAAGGCATCGTCGATGAATACCGCCTCGGGATAATTGCCCTCGATGCGATTCAAATTCGCCAGATCATTCGAACCGGCCCCGGAAACGCCGGTGATGCCATTGTCGTAGGTGCCCATGCAACCATTGGCATTGGGGTTGTAGCTGGAGATCGTCGTGCCCTGCGTCGAGGCCAGGGTCTGCCAGCTTTCACCGGCATCGGTGGACACCATCACAAAACCG
Source organism: Oceanococcus sp. (assembly GCA_041601225.1). Classification (GTDB taxonomy): domain Bacteria; phylum Pseudomonadota; class Gammaproteobacteria; order Nevskiales; family Oceanococcaceae; genus JBFIIN01. The sequence continues at coordinate 2,899 of JBFIIN010000002.1, read as the reverse complement.
TAGTCGTAATCCCATTCGATTTCGTAGAGCGACTTGAAGCTCAGCTCGATGGCTGCCGCATCCCCGTAGTTCTGCAGATCCGGCAGAAACACGTCGAGAAAATGACCCTGCCCCGGCGGGCAGGGGAAGTCGTTACCCTGTGCGGAATAAAAAGCCCGCGAGCCGGACGGTACCTCATCGATCAGCAGATCGGTCGGCAGGCCAAGCCGGTAGGCGTCCGCATTGTGAATGCCGGGACCGCTCAGCACATATGGGGTTCCGTCTTCCTGCCGCCAGTGAATTTCGCCGGTGTCGAACTTCGATTCGCGCAGCGTGATCTGCCCGGATTCCAGCGGTCGCGGCACGATCCAGCCCAGTTCCTGCCGGGTAAACCCGGTCATGAACTGCGAGTAATCGCTGGCCATCAGTTCCCAGGAGCCAAAGGTGGAGCGCGAGCCCGTGGAATAGAAATCGGGCAAGCCCAGTGAATGGCCATATTCATGGGCGATGACCGAAGCGTGGTCTACCGCCGACTCAGGATTCACGTTGTAGGGGCCAACGCGCACGTAGACCGGCAGCCCGGTATCGGTGGTGGTAAAGGTTTGCCGGGTCTCGTCGGTATAGAACAGCGGTTCGTCGAGCAGGCTCTTGAGCTGGTCATTGGACACGTAGCCGGTGAGCCCGTTGGCATCCACGAAATAGGCGCGCAAATCGGACTTGTGCGGCCAGACATTATTGAGTCCGGACGGGGTGGTGCTCAGATTGCCGCCGTCACCGGCGAACATGAGATTGAAAAAATCGACCACGCCATCCTTGTCGGTGTCCAGTTCGTTGTAGTCGACATCCGGATCCGCCAGTGATGCCGCGTCGTACACGATCTTGCCGGTCGGGCCGCAGGCGTCGTCGATACCCGCGATCAGGCCGCCGCCAGCCGGGGTCAGCTGCGCACCCGCGCCGTGGCCGAATTTGTCAGATCCGTAATAGCCCTGGGTGCCCGGCAGCAGATACCAGCCATCTTCGATCCGGTTGGCATAGGCCGGCGTACCCCAAGCCGCGGCCACGGTATTGCCGGTGCAGGCGCCGCTGGGCGTCAAGGTCGAAAACTTGTGCGGGTAGCCCGCGTCGAAGGCTACGGTTCCGGCATTGGGCACCGGGCTGACCTTGCCCTCCGGATGCAACTGGCCGAAGGACATGTTCTGGTAAAGCTGCCACAGCGAAGTACCGCTGGTTTTGGAATTCACCGCTTCATCCAGGCGCTCGGCCGTGTGATTGCTGACGCATTCCGGGAACGGTTCGCCAGGGGCTGTGCAGTGCTTCACGTCCTGATACTGCACCATGACGACGGGAAATGGCCGGTCCCCGTAACGGGCGGTCGTCAGGGTCGTGACTTTGGGGCCGCGGGTACGTGCCTGAGCTGGCGGTTGGCCATTGGCGGTGACGGTGAGATTGGACGAGAGATTTTTCCAGACGATCTGCGGATCTTCGCCCAGCGACTTGGCCCGTGCCTGCACGACAATCTTGCCCTTGGTCCCAGCGGACTGAGGAGGAACCGTCCAGTTCAGTGTGCTGCCGCTCACGGCTGGCGTGGCGCTGAGCAGCACGGCGGACGGGGCCAGGGCCAGATCCAGACTGACCGCACTCGAACCGTTCGCGCCGGCGGAGTAATAAATGATGATCGGAAACTCGCCGGCAGGCTCAACCCAGCCCGCGGGAGTGAATACTTTGGCAGTCACCGTCAGGCCTCCGACTTCCACCTGATTGGGTAGCTGCGCAGCGGCAAACGCCGCACTCAAGGGGCCGCAGATCAGAAACCCGAGGCACCACATCGTCAGAGAAATTCTTTTGGGAGCTGAATGGGTCATGCCGGCTGTCGATTAAGGAGAGTTTTCCATTATAGCTTTTAGGAGAGAAGGAGCCAGCAGCAAATCCCGGATTTCCCCGGGGTTTCCGGACCGTCTGGACATCGAGTAGGCGACCTCCTCAAGCTCGCGAGGAACCCATTGAAAACGGTTAGCCTGCCGCAGCTCGGGGCACGAAATCTCCATGAACAGGCGGTCGAGTACAGGACGAACAAACACCCAGCCTTGAGCGATTTGTAGACGCCCGCAGCTAGCGAAGATATCTCGGAGCTCCTTCTCATCGCGCTGAAACTCTGCCTGGACAGGCTGGTCAAGCGAAAAAATTTGTGCCACCTTCCCGCCACAAAAAAGCGCTTGAGTCCGCGCGAAAATTGGGGAAGCCATGATGCATCAGTTCAATGTGATACGAGTAAAAGGCGTCGCCGTTCTTGTCGGGATAGCGATTTTGTTCGCCAACAACGCATGGGCTTTCGAGGCCAGAGGCAGCGTCGAGCAGGTCTATGTGACGGGCCTCACGCCGGGCGCTGCGGTCACCCTGCTTGATCCCGCTGGCCAACGTATCGAGCTGTTTGACGTCAACGGCTTTGCCACGCCCAATCCGCGAACCGCCAATGAGCACGGGGGGACCTTGTTCCGCAACCTTGAACCAGGCGAGGGTTATACCGTCGTTTCGGAAGGTGAAACCTCCAAACCGGTCACGGTCCATGATCAAAGCTCTGCGCCCTGGGATCCGAGCATCTATAGCCAGGAGATGACATCAAACGGCTACGGCTATATCACCATGCGTGACGGCATCAAGCTGGCCTACACCGTGCATCCGCCGAACAACCCGGCGACGCTGGGGCTCAAGAACGACGCCACGGGCACCGAACTGCCCAATTTCTTCCCGGCGCCGGACCACCTGCCGCCCTATCCGACGCTGATCGAGTATTCCGGATATTCCAACGCGAAACCGGACGGCCCACAAAGCGGGCTCGCGGTTCTGGCCAATGCCATGGGCTTTGCGGTCGTCAACGTCAACATGCGCGGCATGGGCTGCTCTGGCGGGGCGTTCGACTTTT
>JBFIIN010000001.1:0-33697 GCA_041601225.1 Oceanococcus sp. | reverse complement strand
TACCGGCATGGCGCGATCGGGAAGGCGCGCAGGCCACCTTCGCCCTTGGTGTCAAAATAAAACGGCCGATATAGGCGGTCCACGCAGTCCGGGGCCTGGGCGAGCAACTCGTTATACACGCTGACCGAACTGACCAGGCGCGACAGGCCGCCGGTTCTGGCGGATTGCAGGCACAGCAGGCCGACCACGTCGGCCGCATCGCAATGCACGGCGATGTTCTTGTTGGTGCGATAAAAGCGGACATCCTCGCCGGTGTTTTGATCGCGCACATGACCCAGCAGGTCGCCTTGGGGATTCTGGGCTCCGGGTATGCCCAGGTGCTGGCCCAGGCCCCAGTAGCAAAGTTCGGTCTGCTCCATGGACCAGTCGCGTACCGGAATGCCACGAACCAGCACGAAACCGCGACCATGGCGGACCTGCGCACGCCAACCGGCGATTCTGCGACTCAAGCGCGGCAAGGGGAAGTCGCTGGCCTTGAGCCGACCCATGGGCTTCCCGACCGCCAGTGCCCGCTCCACGGCGTCGTGAAGTTCCGCTATGTCGGCCGCGCTGAGCGGGTCGACCCAGTCATCTTGTGCGCGCAGATCGGTACCCCGCCAGGCCCGCGGCCCGGCAAGCGGCTCGCGGCAGATCGCCTGGTGGGGTCGGGCGAAATAATGCAGCGTTTGTTGACGCAGCGATTTGTACATGCCGCAAGTTTAGTGCTTCAGGCCTGTTGGGCCATAAAGTCTTGCATGGCCTTGACCCCGGCAATGAAATTGTCTTCGGCGCGGCTCGCCAGCATGCGCTCAATCTGGCCGCCAAGCAGAGGCACCCGCGCCTCGATCTGGCCTTCGACCGCGAAACAGCTTTGATTGTCGCCATCCGGCAGCAATCGCAGTTCGGTGCGAATCGAGCCGGGCACGCCGGTCACCGCAATCTCCAACTGACCATGATAGGGCGGGCCTTGCCGTTCCCAGCGGTGGACCTGCACGAACTCCACCCGGTGACCCAGAAGCTTCCGACCCAGGGCCGGCAGCCCCGAGGTGTCGGCGACACGGGCTACGCGGCACTCAAACACGTCGTCGTCATCGCGCAAGATCTCGATCTCAGAGTGGATCAGCCCGTGGTCGGTATAGCGAAAATGCAAATACGCGGACGTGGTGATCCGCGCGATGATGCGTTCAGCCGAATAGGCCAGCTCAGCAGAATGGGAAAAGCGTTTCATGAAAGCGGTGCCTAAACCTTGATCAGCAATTTGCCGAAGTTTTCGCCGGTAAACAGCTTGCGCAAAGTGGCCGGAAAACTTTCCAGACCGGCAACGATATCCAGCTTGCTCAGTAGCTGTCCGGAGGCGATCCAGCCGGCCATGTCGGTCGCCGCCTCCCTGTAGCGCGAGGCATAATCCATCACCACGAAGCCTTCCATGCGCGCCCGGCTGACCAGCAGCGTCAGGTAATTGGAGGGACCAACGGTGGGGCCTTCATTGTTGTACTGCGACACCGCGCCGCAAATGACGACCCGCGCTTTTGGTGCCAGCCGGCGCAGCACCTGATCGAGGATTTCGCCGCCGACATTGTCGAAATACAGGTTCACGCCCTTGGGGCAGTGCTGCTTGAGGCTGTCAGCAACCGATTCGCTCTTGTAATCAATGCAGGCGTCGAAGCCCAGCTCATCGACCACATAGCGACATTTCTCGGCGCTGCCCGCGAGGCCGACCACGCGACAGCCCTTGATTTTGGCGATCTGGCCCGCGACCTGGCCCACCGCGCCCGCCGCGGCCGATACCACTACGGTGTCACCGGGCTGGGGCTGGCCGACGTCCAGCAGGCCGAAATAGGCGGTCATGCCAGGCATGCCCAGGGTGGCCAGGAACAATGGCAATGGCGCCACCGAATCATCCACCGAGACAAGGTCCTGTCCATCCGAGACAGCGAACTGCTGAACGCCCAGCCAGCCAGAGACCTTGGTGCCCACCGCAAACTTGGGATTGCCTGACGCCACGACTTCGCCCGCCGTGCCGGCGCGCATCACCTCGCCGATCTGCACTGGCGGGATATAGGAGCGCACATCGCGAATCCAGCCGCGCATGGCCGGATCGAGCGAGATGTAATCGTTGCGCACCAGAATTTCCCCGGCACCCGGTTGCGGGACCGGCGTGGAACTGACGTCCCAGCATTCATCGCGCGGCATGCCTGCGGGACGCTGGGCGAGTCTGACCTGCAGATTGACGGCGGCTGCGCTCATGACGGATTCCTGGGTTTGAGGATGGCGCGAAGGCGAATCTTACAGAGACTCATCGACGATGTGCTTGAACAGTCCCAAAGCGCCTTCGCCGCGGCCGAATAACAGGGTTTCATTGGCTCCGTCGTGCAGGCCGTTCTGGATGCTCTCGGCGAGCGTGAAATCCTCGCCAAGGGTCGCGCAGGTGATCTGGTGATTGCTTCGCCAGTGGCGGTCCGGCCGGTTGGCCCCGGGCCCGCGCACGGGCACCAGCGTGCTGACCTGAATGGCGGTCCGGTCTGGCTCCAGCGGGAGGGCGCGTATCCACACCACATGATCCGCCTGCACCAGCAGTGTCGTACCGGGAAACAACGCATAGATCAGGTGGGCGTGGGCGCGCAATGAGCCCGGCGGCGGCTCGACGGGCAGTTCCGCCAGGCTGCGGCGTGGCAGGATCATCCGCAGGTGCGTGCCGAAGGCCTCATACAGAGCAAGGTTGTCGCAGAAGGAGGGGGCGATTGTGGCACGATGCGCATGACGGAAGTGGTACGCCTCGAGCCCACCCTCGGCGATGATCTTCCAGTTGGCTCTGCAGACCCGGGTCTCGCTGGCGTATATCCGCATCTCGTCGAGTCGCAACGCGGCCAGTTCCGAGTTCAGGCCGCCGAATGTCCATCCGCCTGGCTGGACGCCTACCCAGATCAAACCGAAATGCGTCGCGCAGGGCAGGGCCTTCAGGCCATACGCTGGCCGATTCAGGTCGGGAAACATTTGATCTTGCTGCGGCACGCCGACCAGGGCGCCATCGTTGGTATAGGTCCAGGCGTGATAGGGACAACGGAAGCGCGCCGCACAACCGCGAGGCGGATCGACCAGGCGGGTGCCACGATGGCGGCACACATTGTGAAAGGCCTGAATCCGGCCCGCCGAATTGCAGGTAAGGAGCAGAGATCCCTGCGGGCTGTTCACGGTGAGAAAGCTGTTGGCCTCAGGAAGCTCGGAGACATGGGCCAGCGCCAGCGCGCGCCCGCGAAATATGCGCTCCAGCTCGCGGGCATAGCGCCTCGCGTCCGTATAGCGGCTGACCTCGGCGGTGCTGACGCTCGCGGAAAGTTGCGTTTCTCCACGCTGGGCCAGCGCGAAACACCGCTTCAGCAGTTTGCGTTCCTGCTCCGGGCTCATTCCGCTCTCCGATGACGAAATCGGATGTTACATCACTCGATTTTTCGGCTAATGTTTGTAATGAACAGGGAGGTGACCCATGAGCGAAGATGCGCCTGCGACTTTGCGCAGTGAATTGCGTGGTCCGGTTCGAATTTTGACCCTGGATAGACCGGCACTGCGCAATTGCGTGGACGGTCCGACCGCAGCGGCTCTGGCGGGCGCCCTGCGCGCTTTTGACGCCGCTGCGGCGGAATCCGTGGCGATCCTCACCGGGGCCGGTGGACATTTTTGCGCCGGCGCGGACCTGAAGGCCATCGCCAGTGGCGACCCGGCCCGCCCCAATCGCATCGATCGCGCCGGCGATGGTCCTATGGGGCCCAGCCGCATGCGGCTTTCCAAGCCGGTGATCGCGGCGGTCAGCGGCTATTGCGTCGCCGGGGGTCTGGAACTGGCGTGCTGGTGTGATCTGCGGGTGGCCGACGAAAGCGCAATCTTCGGGGTGTTCTGCCGTCGTTTCGGGGTGCCGCTGATTGATGGTGGTACGGTTCGGTTGCCCCGCCTGATCGGTATGAGCCGCGCGCTGGATCTGATTCTCACGGGGCGCGCGGTGCAGGCCGAGGAAGCCCTCCAAATCGGCCTGGCCAATCGGGTTGTGCCTGTCGGGCAGGCGCTTGCGGCGGCTGAAGAGCTGGCGCTGCAGCTTGCCGAATTCCCGCAACAATGTCTGCGCAACGACCGCCAAAGCACTTATGTGCAGTGGGGTTTGACCGAAAGCGCGGCGCTCACCCAGGAGTTTGAGCTGGCACTTCAGACTCTGCAATCGGGCGAAACCGCGGCGGGGGCTTCACGTTTCACGGCCGGCTTCGGTCGCCACGGTCAAATCGATGCCCCGCAGGAACCCCAATGAACGAATTCAAGACGCTGACCTATGACGCTGCCGATCGCATCGCCCGGATCACTCTGAACCGGCCGCGGCGCGGCAACGGCATCACTTTGGATATGCCGCGGGAAATAACCGCCTGCGTGGAGCGCGCGAACCTGGATCCGGCAGTTCACGTGATCGTCCTGGCCGGAAATGGCAACGGTTTTTGCGGCGGTTATGACCTGGTGGATAGCGCCGAACAGCAAACCCTGGAGAACAGTGTGGCCGCCGATTTGCCCGGCTCGGCACTGGACCCCGCCGTGCAGCTGCGCAACCACTTGCCGGGGACGACCTGGGATCCCATGGTCGATTACCAGATGATGAGCCGCAACGTAAAAGGCTTCATGAGCCTGTTCCATTCGGATAAGCCGGTGGTCTGCAAGGTGCACGGCTTTTGCGTCGCCGGCGGAACCGATATGGCCCTGTGCTCGGACCTGCTGATGATTGCCGATGACGCCAAGATCGGCTATCCGCCCGCGCGGGTTTGGGGCTCACCGACCACCGCGTTGTGGGCTTACCGGCTCGGCGTCGAAAAAGCCAAGCGCCTGCTGTTTACCGGCGATTGCCTGTCCGGCAGGGAGGCCGTGGCATGGGGTTTGGCTATCGAGTCGGCGCCCGCCGATCAGCTCGATGAACGCTGCGAGTCCCTGTTGGCGCGCATCGCGCGGATGCCGATTAACCAGCTGATCATGATGAAACTCCAGCTGAATCAGACCTTGATGGCGCAGGGTCTGCATACGACCCAGATGCTGGGCACCGTCTTTGATGGCATCACCCGGCATACCGCTGAGGGCTATGCCTTCCAGCAGACTGCAATGCACAAGGGTTTCAAACAGGCGGTACGTGAGCGCGACGAGCCCTTTGGTGACTTTGGTCTGGCGGGCTTCAAGGATAAGGGCTAGTTAGCTGGACCCGTGCCCGGGGGCAGCGGGTTCAATTGCCCGGCGGCCCGGCCCGCGCCCGCGTTGTCACTGGGCGGAATGCCGCTCAGGCCGGCGCCGACCCGGCGACCTTCAGGACATCAAGGTAGCCGCCGGCTGCATCGGCAAGGCCCTTGTCCCGCAGCAGCCGGTGCATGAGCGGCAGTCGGTAATAAGGCACCGACATCAGCAGATGATGCTCGAGGTGATAGTTCACATGCAGGGGCGCGACCAAGACCCGCGCCAGCCAGCCGGCGCGCGTGGTCCGCGTGTTGCGGAATATGTCCGGCCCTTCCTCAAGACAGGCGTGTTCCGCGATGGAGCGGATGCGGGTAACCAGCGGAAATGCGGTGATAAAGGCCAGCACCCAAAGGCCATAGAGCCAGGCCTGGCCAGCGGCCGCCAGGGCGGCAAGCAGGACGCCATTCGTGAACACGACAGGCCCGGTATTGCGCCACAGCCCGGCCGCATAATCCCGCCAGCCCCGGCCGGCCTGCGGCAGCTTCTGAACATCACTGGTGACGGTCCATTTGATCAGGCCCAGGTCCATCATCAGCAGGCCGACAATCAATTTGACGCCGGTCAGTCCACTCGCGTCGCGCAACAGCTTTCGGGTCAGCGACCGACGGCTGGTGGGGTAAGGCGTGCGCAATGACACATCCGCGTCCAGATCGGTCCCGGTATGTCGATGGTGGCCGATATGGTGCTGCCGATACTTGTCCTGATTCAACCAGATCGGCCGAGCGGCCAGCCAGTCGGTGGCCACGTCATTGAGCCACCGGCTACGGAACAGCGTGCGGTGTGCTCCTTCGTGTTGCAGTACGGCCAGAGCCAGCTGCCGTCCGCCCAGCAGGATGACGCCCAGAACCGCCGTCAGCGCATGGGGTTGCCAGGCCACCACAGCGAATATTGCGGCGATCGCTGCCCAGGTCGACAGCAGCGCCCAGGCTCCGTACCAATCCGATTTCTCGGTCAGCCGCGCCAACTCGGCGGCGGAACACAGCTCTTGCGGGCGACGGGGCATGCGGTAACTCCGAAACTTGCAGGTGGCGACCGAAAAGTCGCTTCCACAGACTGTTTATTAATATTTCCCGCAGAAAAAGTCAAAAACGTAACAATGAGTCTGGCGTCTTAGTGGGTCGCCCGCACGCCGCGCGCTGCGGTCGCTGGCATCCCCCCGGAGCTCGCGAACAGGCCGCGCCAGATCGCGTGGCCGACGTCGTCAAAGCGCCGCATGGCTGCAAAGAAGTCATGGCGCGCGTGAACATCAATCCAGTCATCCGGCAGCAGCGGATCGAAAACAATCTGGCGCACGGCCTCGTTACCAAGCAAAAAAGACTCACGGGCTGCGACCTCGGGTTCCAGGTCCGCGTGGCGATCTAGCCATGCCTCAAGCCGGGCGCGCTGCTCGCGATAGCGGCGATTCAGGGCTGCCGTATCCCAGAGCTCGGCGATCCGCTGTTGCATGCGCGGCGCAAAATCACCGGCTCCAAAGATCAGACTTTCCGGGTGCAGCCCCAGGGCGTACAGGTGCTCCCGGACCGCGGCAAGCTCGCTCTCGATGTTATTGGGGCGCAGATAAAAATCCTTGTACAGGGCTCCAAAGCCCATGATCTCCAGCGCCCGAAACTGGCTGCGCAGTGCGCTGCGATCATTGCGGTCGGGGCGCACGGCCCGCACCGCAACAAAATCGCCCTGCCATGCCCGCAGGCGATCTTCCGCGCTGCGCCAGTGCGCGACCTCATCGCCCAGGCGCAGGGCCTTGGGGCTGAGGCGGTAATGGCCGCGGCTGGCAGCCTCAATCAGACCCTCCGCGGACAAACGCGCCAGGCAGACCCGCACATTGTTTTCGCGGATGCCGAACAGACCGCAAGCGGCAACCGCATCACGTGCCGTGAGCGGCAGATCGCGCGCCGCTAGCAGCAGGTCCAGAATCAGATTCTTGGCTTTCAGTTTCATGTGGCGCGCGCCAACCCCAAACCCTGGATCATGGCCCGGCATGGCCGTGTGTGCGAGTCGCCATACGGCGTTCGGCGATCTCCGCAGGCCGCTGCACGGCGCCGGTTTCGCTACCGTGCGACGCGCCAGGTCGGGCGGCTGCGCCAAGCATGCGTCGCTTAGCCGACTTTCTGCATCTTCATGCCCGTGCGTCGCAAATGCACCAGCAGCACCGAAATGGCTGCCGGCGTCAGGCCTTCGAGGCGCGCAGCCTGACCGACCGTGCCCGGGCGCGCTTGCGCCAGCTTCTGCCGAACCTCGTTGGAGAGACCCGCCACCCGCGCGTAGTCCAGGTCGACCGGCAAGATGGCATGCTCAAGTTTCCGGTCCCGGTCTATGTCCGCCTGCTGGCGCTCTATGTAGCCGGCATAGGTGGCTTCGATATCCACTTGTTCGCGGACCAGGGGATCGGCATGGCCGCTGCCCAGCTTGGCAATGCGATGCAGGCCGGCGTAGTCCACGCCGGGCCGGCGCAGCAGATCGAAGGCCATGTACTCGTGGGTCAGCGCCTCACCGAACAGATCCTCGGCGAGATCCGCGGGCGCGTCGCTGGCCTGCACACAGGTCGCCTTGAGCCGCGCGAGTTCGGAGGCCACCGCTTCGCGTTTGGCCGCGAAGCGAACCCAGCGCGCGTCATCCACCACCCCAAGCTCCCGTCCTGCGGGGGTCAGACGCAAATCCGCGTTGTCTTCGCGCAAACGCAGGCGATACTCGGCGCGGCTGGTGAACATGCGGTAGGGCTCGGCCACGCCTCGTCCTACCAGGTCGTCAACCAGCACGCCGAGATAGGCCTCGTCGCGCTGTGGCCACCAGGATTCCAGGTCCTGCGCACGACGCGCGGCATTGATACCGGCCAGCAGACCCTGTGCGGCCGCTTCTTCGTAGCCCGTCGTGCCATTGATCTGTCCGGCAAAATAAAGGTTCTCGATGAAGCGGGTTTCCAACGAATAATGCAGATCGCGCGGATCGAAATAGTCGTATTCGATGGCGTAGCCCGGGCGCGTGATATGGGCACGCTCAAAACCCGCAATCGAGCGCACGAATTCCAGTTGTACGTCGTAGGGCAGGCTGGTTGATATCCCGTTCGGGTAAATCTCCTTGGTCTGCAGACCTTCAGGCTCGATGAAAATCTGATGCCGGTCCTTGTCCGCAAAACGAAAGATCTTGTCTTCCACCGAGGGGCAATAACGTGGACCCACTCCTTCGATAACACCCGAATACATGGGCGAGCGATCCAGGCCGTCGCGGATGATCTCGTGGGTCCGTGCGTTGGTATAGGTGATGTGGCAAGACACCTGCGCGGGATGGTCCGCCGCGCTGCCCAAGAAGGAAAAGACCGGCCGTGGCTCATCGCCCGGCTGTTCGGTGAGTTTCGCGTAGTCGATGCTGCGGCCGTCGATGCGCGGCGGAGTGCCGGTTTTGAGGCGGCCCACGCGAAACGGCAATTCGCGTAGCCGGTGCGCCAGTGCGATGGACGGCGGCTCGCCGGCCCGTCCGCCGGCACTGCTCTCCAGTCCGACATGAATCCGCCCGCCCAGAAAGGTGCCCACCGTGAGGACCACTGATCGGGCGGTGAAGCGCAGACCCATCTGGGTCACTACGCCGGTGACCCGCTCCCCGGTGATCAGCAGATCGTCGACCGCTTGCTGAAAAATTTGCAGATTGTTCTGTTGCTCCAGACTCTGCCTGACGAAGCTCCGGTACAGGGAGCGGTCGGCCTGCGCGCGGGTAGCCCGTACGGCTGGGCCTTTGCGCGCGTTGAGTCGGCGGAACTGAATGCCGGCCGCGTCGGCCGCGCGCCCCATCAGGCCACCCAGTGCGTCAATCTCCTTTACCAGATGACCCTTGCCAATACCGCCTATGGCCGGATTGCAGCTCATCTGCCCCAGTGTCTCGATGCTGTGCGTGAGCAACAGGGTGCGTGCACCCGTCCGCGCTGCAGCCAGTGCAGCTTCGGTACCGGCATGACCGCCGCCGATCACGATGACGTCGAACTTGCAGTCCGGGCCCATAAAGTAAGTCAAAGGCAAATGGGCGCGAATTGTACGCCAATTGAGCCGAACTCATGGATTACGCACCCGAATCCGGTCGTTTGAGCAATTGGCCGGCGTCGATCCTGAGGGCGAACTGGTCGCGCCCATCGGCTAAGGTGTGCACCCAGCCGCGCTCCTTGAGATCCTGGTATGCCGTGGGCAGGCCGAGAAACGGCGCGACCGTGGGCATCACCAGATCCAGCCAGATTTGCAGGCGCGGGGCGGGAGCGCTGACCAGGACATCCGCCCGGATGGCCTGACGCCACTGGTCCGGCGTGAGCGGCGCCTGGCGCAGGCCCGCGACGACTTGCAGCTCAATATCGGCCCGCGCATAACCCTCGGGGACCGGAAATTCCTGGCTATGAAGCTTGAACCCGGGGGTTGTCGCGAAGAAGGCCGGGCCGTGATTGCGCTGCAGATTGATCCAGCCCAGCGCACGCAGGCCGGGCGGCAGGCGCGGATTCGCCAAGCCGCGCGAGTCCCGCCAAAGCGCGCGCAGGGCGGGCAGATTCAAGCCTTGCGCGGCCACCGTCGCGCCGGTCGCACCATGCTCGCGTTCCCCGAGTTGCCCGCCTCGCGCCGTGACCTGGATATCCAGATCGAGCTGCCGGGGCGTGGCGTTGTGCCGCCAGTGCAGGGCGATGTCGTGCCCCTGCCAGCGCAATTCAGGCAGGCCAAGACTGGCGGCGCTGCCAGTCAGCTCCAGCTCGGGCACGCGACTCGCGGTCAGCGTGATCGATTCAGCGCGCAGCCAGGGCTTGGCCTTGCGGCCGAAACTCAAGAGTGGGGCCGTGGTCTGTACCTTGCCGCCCCGCAGGCTGCCGCGCAGACCACCCTGCTCGATCTGGTAGGTTTCCGCCAGCGGGCGAAATGCGTGACGCGAGGCGGGGAGGGTGAAATCGACCGTGGTGACCCCCGCCAGCGGTCGGCTCGCCCGCAACACCAGCCCAGGCAGGGCGGGACTGAGCCCGGGCCAGGAAACAGCCAGTCTATACTCCGCGAAACTCAAGGCCGATGCGCTCTCGCGCCGGGTGGGAATGGGCGCCTGCTCCAGGCGACCGGTATAGCTCAGACGAGGACAGGGCGCGCAGCGGCCCAGGTTCAGGCGCATTTCGCCCGCCGCCCTTGAACTGAGCCACCCGCGCTGGAACTCGTCGCGGTCGAGCTGCGCAAAACCGGTCGCCTCGATTTGCTGAATGACCTGCAGGTGCAGCGATTCGGCCCTTCTGGCCAGCAGGTGAGGTGTCAACAGCAACGCCAGCAGCAGGCCGGCGCCCAGCGCCAGTTTCTTCTTCAAATCACGCGCAGCGGGAGACGGGTGGCGGCTGGGCGCTCAAAATTTGATTTTGCCGGTCAGCATGTCGCGGAACATGACCCAGTCGCCCTTGAAGCTCATCCACGGGTACTGGAAAGTCGCGGGCTTGTTGTTCTCGAAGAAAAAATGGCCAATCCAGGCCATGCCGTAGCCCAGCAGCAAACCCAGCAGTACAAAGCCCGGCTTGAGGGTCACCAGGGCGGCCGCGAGGCAGACCAGTGCGGCGATGGAGCCGACAAAATGTAGGCGACGGCAGGTCGGGTCGCTATGCTCGCTGAGATAATACGGGTAAAAATCCTCAAATGACTGAAATTCTTTTGCCATGTCGTCCTCCGATTAACTGCGCAATGGCTCAGTATAGGAAATTTCGGTGAGCACCAAGGATCTCAATCAGTTGCGGGCGGTGGGCTGGCGCGAGTGGCTGGCCCTGCCAGACCTGGGAATCGAGATCATCAAGGCCAAGGTGGATACCGGCGCGCGGACCTCGGCCCTGCATGCCTTCTACGTCGAGCGCTTTCGGCGTCGCGGCACCGATTGGGTGCGCTTTGGCGTGCATCCCCTGCAACGCGATGCTGATGTGGTGTGCCACTGCGAAGCGGAACTGGTGGATGTGCGCTGGGTGACGGACTCGGGCGGACATCGCGACCAACGGCCGGTCATCTGCACGCGTCTGGATCTCGGCGCGGAATCCTGGCCGGTGGAACTCACCCTGACTGATCGCGATACGATGCGCTTTCGCATGTTGCTCGGTCGAACCGCGATGCAAGAACGCATCGTGGTGGTGCCGGCCGCTTCATATCTGACCGGCCGCCCAACGCAGGTTAAGGCAGAATGAGGTCCGTAAAGCTACGAAGCAGGCGTGTTCAGCAATGAGTCTACTCAACATCGGCGGTGTGGACATTGCGCCGGGCGATCAGAAAAGTATCGATCTGCCCCTGGCCGATCTGTATACCCACACCTCGCTGACCATGCCCGTGCGGGTAATCGCCGGGCGCAAGCCCGGCCCCTGCGTATTCGTCAGCGCGGCAATTCATGGCGATGAACTCAACGGCGTGGAGATTATCCGGCGCCTGTTGCGCCTGCCCGTACTGAAGCGTCTGCGGGGCACGCTGATCGCGGTTCCGATCGTCAATGTGCACGGTTTTATCAATCGCTCACGCTATCTGCCGGATGGGCGTGATCTCAATCGCAGCTTCCCAGGGCGTGAAAGTGGGTCCCTGGCCGCCCGCATCGCACATAAACTGATCGAAGAGATCGTGCGCAAGGCGGACTACGGGATCGATCTGCACACCGGCGCGCGGCATCGTTCGAACTTGCCGCAGATCCGCGCCAATCTGGACAAGCCGCGCACTTTGGAACTGGCCACGGCATTTGGTGCGCCCTTCATGCTGGACTCCAAGCCCGCGTCCGGCACCCTGCGCGAGTTCACAAGCGCCAACGATATTCCGCTCCTGCTGTATGAATCCGGGGAAGCCCTGCGTTTTGATGAATCCTGCATCCGCATCGGCCTGAGCGGCGTGGTCAATGTCCTGCGGGCCCTGGAGATGTTGCCCAAATCTCGGAGCCGCAAACCCCGGCGCACCCCGGTCAGTGCCCGGAACAGCCAATGGGTCCGGGCATCGGGCAGCGGCATCCTGCGGACCGTGGTGGCCATGGGCCAGCAGGTCGAAGTCGAGCAGGTGCTCGGTTATGTGGCGGACACCTACGGCGAGGGCCAGATGGAGATTCGCGCGCCCGTCGCCGGTCTGGTCATAGGCCGGCTCAATCTGCCCTTGGTATTCGAAGGTGAAGCGGTGTTTCACATCGCCCGCACCCGACGTGCGGGTGTGGCTGCCGAGGAATGGGAGCGACTGCAATCGGTGGATGAAAGCCCGGACTCCACCTACGACGAGCCGGCGATCATCTGAACCCAGCAGCCAGCCCGGCGCAACCGCCGGGCCGGTTACTGGCGTTGCCGCGCTTAGCGCGGCGCGACGCGGCGCACGTTCGAGGTCCGGAAATACTTCTCATCGAAGTCATACACGTCGAACAAGGGCTCTTCGTTGGAAATTTCCATCGCCAGATAGCGGTTCGACTGCAGGTCGTAGACGATGTGACCTGCCGGGCCGACCGAATCAGTCCAGGGAATCACGATTTGATGGTATTCCTGAATTCGCCACAGCTGATCCCGATTGTCATAGATATCGACCACCAGGATCGTCCAGGAATCTTCATCGACGTAGAAGGTCCGGCGCTTGTAGATGTGGGTTGTGCCTTCGCGCAGAAACGAATCGACGACCCAGACGCGATGCATTTCATAGCGGGTCAGGTTCTGGTCGATATGGCGTTCGCCGACCATGTCGCTGTACTCCAGCCGGTCATCGACGAGCTTGTAAGCATTGTAGGGCACATACATTTCTTTCTTGCCGATCAACTTCCAGCTGTAGCGATCGGTCGCGCCATTGAAGACGTCGAGCTGGTCATTGGTGCGCAGGCCATCGGAGCCGGAGCCCGGGTTGTCATAGGCGACGTTGGGCGCGCGGCGGACACGCCGCTGCCCAGGGTTATATAGCCAGGCACGGCGCGGATCTTTCCACTGATCCATGGTTTCGTGAACCAGCAAGACCTGACCCGCGGCGCGCGGCGGCGCCAGGGCGACCTGCAGAAAATAGGTCATTACGCCGTTCAGGCTGGCGGGCGTTGCGTTGGGCATCGCATAGCTGAACAACACGTCCTCGCGCAGTTTGTGGGGCGTAAAGGCACCATTGGTCTGGACTGCAAGCTGTACGTTGTAACGGCGGATGGTCTGCCCGCGATAGCGAGTCTTGTGGTTCCAGATGACCTCCTTTCCGTCGTTGGGAATCGGAAACGGGACGCCGACCGCTGCGCCCAATATGGATTCGCCGAAGTTTGCGGTACTTGCGCGGGTCGCGTTGACCTTGGTGGCCGCGTAGATGTAGTCCGGGGCATAGACGCTGCGATTGCTGGGGTAGACCGGCATCCGGTAGCTGCCCGGAAAACGCTTGAGCATGGTTTGGTGGCTGGGCGACAGATGTTCGAGATGCTCGTCCATGTTGCTGGAATCGATGACGAACAGGGGCTCTTGATCCCCGATGCCCGGATAGCTTTCAGGGTGGCGCCGCTTGCGAAGGGCCGGAGGGCGCGACATTTTGTATCCTCCGGTCCATTCCGGAATCGTTCCGGCGGCGTTGCCCGCGCGTTCAGCGCCCAGCGGAGTGAGTTCCGCACCCAGTTTTTCGGCCTCTTCGTCACTCACCCCGGCGTAGACCGGAAAGGTCACTAGGCTGCAAATTAGGACCAGACTGGCCCGGTAGCTCGCTTGCTTCATAGGTTCTTCCCCCAAAGGGCGGTCTGCGCCGCCGTTCATGTTCTCCAGCATCAGAGTAGCGCAATCCGGCGTGCGAGGGCGGTTGCGGCCCAGGGTCAGACCCGGAAAGGGGTCCGGCAAGCAGGCCGGGCGGGGTAAGTTCATGCCGGCGGTCAGGCGTCAAGGCGAGTACAGGACCCCTGGCTTGCCTGTCATTTCCAGACCTCCGAGCAAGTAACCCCCGTTGTTGAGGTGCTGGAGAACGACGGTCGTCCTTCTGGCTGACCGTTCGTCACCACCACGCGGACTAGGTACAGTGAGCCAGGCCGTGCGCAAGATTCGGGTATTGCGGCCGAAACCCCAGGCCCTGGCGAATCCGGCTGATGTCCAGGCGCCTCGACTCCCGCAAGAAGCTGAGTTGTACGGCGCTGAACTGCCGGGCGGCGTCGGCCAGCGCGATTTGCGGTGGTTCCGGCAAGCCCAGAAACTCGGCGCAGCGCAGAAAGTAATCGCTCATTGAGCTGGGATTTCCGTCGGACACGTTATAAACGCCGTGCCCCTTATCCAGCGCCAGGCAGGCCGCGGCGGCCAGGTCGTCCGCGTGGATACGGTTGCTCCAGGGCGCCTGATCGAGCTGCACCACCGGTTCGCCCCGTAGCAAACGCGCGCGCGGAAGCCGGCCCGGGCCATAAATGCCGGGTGCGCGCAGGATCGCCAGACGGATACCGTGGCTTTCACAATAGGCCTGCAGCTGCTGCTCGGCATCCAGGCGCCGCAGCGCGCGTGGCGTTATGGGCTGCGGCGCCCGGGTTTCATCAACCCACGCGCCACCGCAATCGCCGTAGACCCCGCTGGTGCTGATGTAAACGATCACCTCCGGAGCGTCGGCCGCATCCAGCCAGCGCCGCAGGCGTGTGTCACAGCCACCCTCCGGAGCCGGTGGGGCGCTGTAAAAAACGCGCCTTCCCGAGCATGCACCGTCTGCCAGAGCCCGATCCAGATCAAGGCTCCGGCTCTGTAGGCGCGGATGACTTAAGCTTATGCCAGACCGGTTGAGCGCCAATACGCTGGTGCCGCCGGCCAGCAGCCGCTGGGCGACCCGCAAGCCGATGTCGCCGCAGCCGACAAGTGCTGTCTCCATAGAATTTATCGGATTGCCTGGATGCCATATACAGTTGATATTCTGCCTGAAGGTCAGCAATTTACCGCGGCCGCGGACGAATCCTTGTTGACGGCTGCCGAGCGGGCCGGCATGCATTTGCCGTTTGGCTGTCGTAACGGCAGCTGCGGCGCCTGCCGGGCGCGGCTGCTCGACGGGCAACTCGAGTACCCTGATCCGCCACAGGCTCTGAGCGAGATGGAGTCCGCCGCCGGGCTGGTGCTGCTTTGCCAGGCTCAGGCGCGCAGCAAGTTGCGGCTGCAAATGGCGGATCGCTGCGCTGTGGCGGGTCAGACTCTGCGAACCCTGCCCGCGCGGATCGTCAGCCGGCGCAAGCTCACGACGGACGTGCTGGAACTGGTATTGGAGTTGCCGCGTACCGAACGCCTGGACTACTTGCCGGGCCAGTATCTGGATATCCTGCTCAAGGGGGGCGGGCGCCGCAGTTTCTCCATCGCGAACGCGCCGAGGGCGGACGGTCGTATCGAGCTGCACTTGCGCCTGGTCGCGGATGGCCGCTTTACCCCCTTTGCCTTTGCTCAGTTGCAAGAGCGCAGTTTGTTGCGTTTTGAGGCCCCGCTGGGTTCGTTTTTCCTGCGCGACCATGCGGGGCCGGCCATACTGGTCGCCGGCGGCACGGGGTTAGCGCCGCTCAAGGCGATGATTGAGTCGGAGCTGGGTGCGCGTCGCGACTTGCATCTGTACTGGGGCGCACGCAGCCGTCCGGATCTCTATTTGCATGACTGGGTCAGGCAGCGGGTTCAGGGCGGCTCATTACGCTACACCCCGGTTCTCTCTGAGCCGGGCCCTGACGGCGCGTGGAATGGGGCGACTGGCCTGGTCCACTCTGTTGTAGCGGCGGACTACCCGGACCTGAGTGGGCATGACGTCTATATGAGCGGCCCACCGGCCATGATTCAGGCGGGCAAGCGAAGTTTTTTCGCGCAGGGTCTGGATCCGGAGCGGCTTTACTACGACTCTTTCGACTATGCCTTCGCAACCTGGGGCGGGGCGAGCGCCTCCTGAGTGGTCCCGACGGCGGTATCGGTTACGCGTTCCAGCCCGCTGCGGAAATAGTTCAGGGCACTGGCGGTGTCGTCACTTTGCAGGGCCAGCCGGCCCAATTCCAGTTCGAACTCGGCGGAAGGCCTGAGTCGCAATCCTGCTTCAAAGTAACTCCGGGCCCGCCCCCACAAACGATTGCGCAGGCACAGGCGGCCTGCAGTAAGGAGCAGCTCGGGCTTTTCCCCGTAGCGCTTGATCCAATCCTCGACGGTGGCGAGCTGACTGACGACATCGCCAGCATGCAGGTTGCCATAAACCAGGGCGAGTTCCGGGCTCCATTCCTGTTTGAGCTGCTTGGCGATCAGGCGCAGGCCTTCGGCGTCCGCATTGGTGGCATGGAGCTGGATGGCGTAGACCGCCAGCAGTTCGGGCACGCTGCGCAAAATCTTTGGGGCGGCATTCCAGGTGGCTCGCAGGACTTCGAGGCGTCCGTTGCGGCCGGCTTCCTCCAGGGCGTGGCGCAATGTATGGCGGCTGAGTTTGACTAATCGATCCTCGGCAATCAGGCCTTTGGCGTCGGCCAGCGCGCTGCTCAAGGCCGACCAGTTCTGCTCGCGCTCCAGTAACTGCAGACGCAGCTCAAGTGCGGGCGCATGGCGCTGCACCTGTCCGGCCAGCTGATCCAGGACCACCAGCGCATCCGCGGATCGCCCTTCCTCACTCAGCATCTGTGCACGCTGCATCAGCACGGCCGGCGCGGCATGGGTCTGTTCTCCGGCCTGCTCCAGATAACTGTCGCGGCGCTCGATCGCACCCTGGCCATGGGCGGCCATGGCAGCAAACAGATAATTCGCCGATGAATCCCGCTGATCGGACGCACGCCGGACCAGCTCAATTTCCGCTTTTTTCCAGTCGGCTGCGGCCAGATGCACCAGCCCCGAGCGGAACTGTGTCTGTGCGCGCGCGTTTCGCCGACTGCGCAGATAGGCCGCGACCCGGCCGGGCAAGGCCACGCCCCCCAGCAACACGCGCCACGCCAGGACCAGCGATCCCAGCCCGAGCACGGTCAGCCCAATCAGCGCAGCCAGGGTGGTCTCCACGCTGTAGCCGGCGATGTGAATGAGCACGTAGCCGGGATCTTCGCGCAGCATGACGGCGGTCGCGGCGCCGACCGCCAAGGTCAGCAAGATGATGAGCAGCCAGCGGATCATTCGGATTCCAGCACCGTACGCAGCGCTTGCAGGCTGCCGGACAAATCGGGAAGCGTGGGATTGAGCTCCTGGCTTTGTAGCTCGGTCACGGTTGCCAGCGCGGCCTTGACCGCGGGTTTGTCGCTGGCGAAGTAGCGCAGCAGCCAGGACTCCGCGCTGCGCAACGAGGCGCGAAAATTGGCGGTGTCGCGGCGCAGGACCGCCACCCGCGCGGCCTCGATCTGGAGCCGCAAATTCTGATACAGATAGTACTCCTGATCCGGCGCCATCAACGGCTCGTGGCGCGCTTCATCGCGCCGCACGGTGAGCAGTGAGAAAAAGGCGTCCTGTACCGAACCCAGCAGCTTATCCCAGGCCGCGGCGGAGTCCGGTACGGACCGCTGTTCACGGCGGGCCCTGAATTCGGGGTTGGGGGCCGACTGCAAGCGCAGGTTCGAGACGCCCTCGGCGAGACTGCCCAGCCGCAGCGCCAGGGCCTGAATGTCGATTCGCGGGGTGGCGCGCAAAGCGTTGAGTTCGCGTGCAATTTCTTCGCGCACGGGGAATAGCTGTGGATCACCGAGCTGGGCGGTCCGTTGGTCGGCGACGAGCAGCGCGCGAATTGCGCCGTCCGCGTCGGCCTGCAACTGGACGCGGTCGTTGGCGACCAGCAGCAAATGTTCAATTTCGCCCAACTGCCACACCTCGCGTCCGCCCTGGATCAGTTTGGACAGGCGGCTGAGCGCGGCTTCGGCCTCATCCTGGCGGGTGCCCAGGCTGGCCACATTGAGCTGGACCCGACGCAATTCGGCATCCGCTTGTTCAGCCCTGGACCCGAGGCTCTGCATACGCGAGTCCAGATTGCCGAAATCCTCGCGCAGCGCCGAAGACCGGCGCGTATCGGCGCTCAGCCGCTCGTTGACGGCCGCTTCCTGGTCCAGCAACTGCTGATTGCGCAACCAGGCGCCGATGCCCAGGCCGCCGGCTGCGATTACGCCCATCAACGCCAGCCACAAGGCCGTGCCGGCCAGACGGCGTGCCGCCTTGTCACGGGGCGGCACCACTTCGGCAATGAACTCATCGTCCGCCGTGGGCCTTTCGCCGGTGTCGGCCTGCTCGACTCCGCCCGCCTGGGCAGCTGGCAAATCCGTGGCTGGGTCGCTGGGTTGGTCTTCCGCGCTCATGATTTTCGTCGATCCAATAAACCGTGGGCTTGCAGCAAGGCAATCAATCCGGACCCAGTCATGCTGGCTGGTACCCAGGGTGGTCGCCGCAGCCCCTGTCTGGCGGCCAGTTGTACCACACGGTCGCTGGCTGCAACCAGTTGTAAATCCAGGGCGGCCGGGCAGCGATGCTCGACAGACAGCTCGGACCAGCGTTCCCAGATTGCCGCGCTGCCCAGAACGACCACGGGCCGCCGGGCAACCACGGCGCGGAACGTGGCGGCGCTGACAGCAAGCGGTTGACGGCGGTAAACACAGACGCGGGTGAGCGCTGCGCCGCGGCGGCGCAGTTGCGTGGCTAGATGCCGCCGCCCGCCAATACCGGTGATCAACAGAATCCGCCGTCGCCTGAGGTCCTGCCAGCCCGGCAAATCCAGCAGCGCCTGGCCACCGGTCTGAGCGACCGGCCAACAGCCAGGGGCGAGGCCGGCGCGGGTCAGGGCTGCCGCCGTGCCTGGGCCAACGGCGGCCAGCTCACGGGGCCAGGATTGCGGATGCGCCGCGCTGGCGAACCGGACCGCCGCTGGCGAACAGAAGACCGCCACGTCGAATTCCGCGGCGGCACGGAGCCGGTGCGACACGCCTGCGGCGGAAAGCGCCACGGTTTCGATGAGTGGCAAGGTCTCAACGCTGACACCTGCCCGACTCAGCTCGACCTGCATGTCCGCTGCGGTCTGTGGTGGTCGGGTCAGTAATACCCGCACTTTGCGATCTCGCCTCAAACCGGATTCGGGTGCATTCACAGGTTGGCTCTGTCGCGATCTCGGCTTTGTGCCGCCGATCAGGCCAGGCCCAGTTCCGCCAGGATTTCGTTGCCGCCTTGGGCCCGCGCGGTGCGCGCCAAATCGCGCCCCAATTTTTGCGCAACGCGCGGTTCCCCCTGAACCTCCACCCGCACGACGCGGCTGCCGTCGGGCATGCCGATCAGGCCGCGCAGGCGCAGCCGGCGATCATCCAGCAACTCGGCATAGCCGGCGATCGGCAGTTGGCAACTGCCCCCGAGTTCGGCCGCGAAGGCCCGCTCCGCGGCCAATCGGGTTGCACTAGGTTCGTGGTGCAGGGCGCTCAGCCGCGCTTGGGTCTGCGCATCGGCCAGTCGGCATTCGATGCCCAGCGCACCCTGCCCCACGGCCGGCAACATCTGTTCGGCCGTCAGCTCGGCATCGATGCGCTGAGCCATATCCAGCCGTTTAAGGCCGGCGGCAGCCAGCACGATGGCGTCAAACTCACCGTCATCCAGCTTGCGCAGGCGGGTCTGCACATTGCCGCGCAACAGGCCGATTCTGAGGTCGGGGCGCGTGGCGAGCAGCTGTAGCTGGCGGCGCAGGCTGGCCGTGCCGACCCGCGCGCCCGGCGCCAGGTCCGCCAGGCTGGTGGTGCCGAGCAGGGCGTCGCGGGGGTCCTCACGCAGCAAAATCGCACCCAGCCCCAGGCCTTCCGGGAAATGCGCCGGAACGTCCTTCATGGAGTGCACGGCGATATCGGCCCGGCCGTCCAGCAGGGCATGCTCCAGTTCCTTGACGAACAGGCCCTTGCCACCGATCTTGGCCAATGGCGATTCCAGCAGCTGATCGCCCTGCGTTGTCATGGGCAGCAGTTCCACGCACAAATCGGGAAAGAGGCGGCTCAGGCGGTGGGCTACATGCTCGGCTTGCCACAGCGCCAGCGGGCTGCGGCGCGTGGCAATACGTAATTCAGTCATTTCAGGCTTTGGGCTCTTTGAACAATTCGCGTCGAACTTCGGCCAGGCGGCGCCGGCTGACCGAAAGTTTGACGTCGCTATGTCGCATGGTCAGCAGGGCGCTTTGTTCATCGGCTCGTTCCAGACCAACGATGTAATCGCGATTGACCAGCGCTTTGCGATGAATCCGCAGGAAATGCGGGCGGAGATCATCTTCCAGATGGCGCAGGGACTCTTCGATCAGCACTTCGCCATGCAGGTGATATACCGTGGTGTACTTCTGGTCGGCGTAAAAATACACCACGTCGTTGATCGGAATCCGGATTTGCCCGTCGCGAGTCGTCGCGACGATGTATTGACGCTTGTCTTCGTGGTTCTGGGTGGCCTTGGCGAAAGATTCCAGCTGGGTGCGGGTCGGCCGCCGCGCCTTGAGCAGGGCCTCGCGCAATTTTTCACGCTTGATGGGCTTGAGCAGAAAGCTCGAGGCGAGCGTGTCGAATGCGGACAGGGCATGCTCGGAAAAGGCCGTGGTAAAGATGATCGCCGGGGAGACTTCAGCCTGGGCCAGAGCGCGGGCGACCTGCAATCCATCCATTCCGGGCATGCGTATATCCAGCAATACCAAGTCAGGCTGTTCACGATCGATGAGATCCAGTGCGGCCCGGCCGTCACCGGCCTCGCCCACCAGTTCCCAGCCGGGGAACTCGTCCAGCAGGCCGCGCAGGCGTTCGCGGGCCAAATGCTCATCATCAACAATGACGAGCTTCATGCCGGGATTCCTTGCCGGTGCATGCGGCTGGTGAGCCACCTTGTCCTGTCAGGCTGGGTCATGAGAGGGGTACCTCCATTACCGCGCTGTACTCTGAGCCGTCGCGCTGCGTCACCAAACCGGCGCGGTCATCGAACAGCAGGCGCAGTCGCTGGCGAATATTCTCCTGGGCGCTGCGTGAGCCTTGACCGCGGCCCTGTTCAGGAATCGGATTGCGAACCTCCAAGCGCAGCACTTTAGCATCCCGTCGTCCGCGAATTGTTACGCTGCCGCCGGCTGGCAGCAGTTCGATTCCGTGATAGATCGCGTTCTCCACCAAAGGTTGCAGGCTGAGCAGCGGCAACTGGCAATCAAGCAGATCGTCAGGAATATCCCAAATCACCCGTAAGCGGTCGGCCAAACGCAGTTGCTCAATGTCCAAATAGCTGCGGGTCAGCTGCAATTCTCGTTCCAGGTTGCCCAGCGCCTGCTTGGCGCCGAGTATGGCGCGAAATACATCGGCCAGATCCTCGACCAGACGCTCGGCATCATCGGGGCGGATGGGAATCAGCGCGGCGATACTGTTCAGGCTGTTGAACAGAAAGTGCGGCCGGATGCGGGCCTGCAACGCCTGATAGCGCGCATTGGCCAAGGCCTGCACCTGGCGCTGCCAGGCATCCATCACGTAAAAATAGCGCAGCACCAGGGCGGCGACGATGGCGCAGATCATCACATTGCGCAGGATAAACATGGTATGAGCCACCTGGCCGTGAAAATCCGGCCAGCGCATCCAGTAGCCCACCCAGAACGCCGCCTCGCTGATTGCCAAGGTGACGGCCAGCAGCACGATGTAACAGAGCAGCGATACGGTGACGACGGGCAGCCCCGCGAAGTGGTGGCGCAGGAAGCACAGCACCGCAGCACTGGACAGACTGATCCAGTGCAGATAGAGCGAGACCAGAACCAGGCGTGCGATCAGCGAGGTCTGTCCGACCGGGGCGGCCATGACGAGCACGATGGCCACCAGTTGGCTGATGACCAGCAGAGGGAACAGGGCCCGGCCCCGACAGAGGTCGGGGATAAAGCTGCCGCCTGTGACTTCGTGCTGTCGGGTCATGTCGCTCGCGGGTGAGGGTCGTTTGCTATATTCGCCGCCCCACTGGGTGTGTCAACAATCTCTAAGGTATCAAGCATGTCGAAAGCCAAGCTCTGGGGGGGGCGTTTCGCCGAGGGCACGGACGCCGCCGTCGAACGCTACACCGCCTCGGTCCACTATGATCGCCGCTTATATCGGCAGGACATCCGTGGTTCTTTGGCGCATGCGCGCATGTTAACGAAGGTCGGTGTTCTGCAGGCTGAGGAATTGGCTGACATCGAGCGCGGCCTGCTCGCCATCCAGGCCGAGATCGAAGCCGGCGATTTCGAATGGGATCCGGCGCTGGAAGATGTGCATATGAACATCGAAGCGCGGTTGACCCAGCGCATCGGTGCCGCTGGCAAGAAGCTTCACACCGGACGTTCGCGCAATGATCAGGTGGCCACGGATATACGCCTGTATTTGCGCGAGGTGCTGGATGAGCTTGACGGTGGCCTCTTGAAACTACGGGCGGCGCTCATCGAGCTGGCGGAGCGCGAAGCCGCGACCATATTTCCCGGATACACTCATTTGCAATCGGCCCAGCCGGTAACCGCCGGCCATCACCTGCTGGCCTGGGAGGCCATGCTGGGGCGCGATACAGCGCGGTTCCGAGATTGCCGGTCGCGCACCAATTGTTCGCCGCTGGGTGCGGCTGCACTGGCCGGGACCAGCTATCCGATTGACCGCGCACAGACCGCCAATGAACTGGAATTTTCCGACCTCATCGATAATTCGCTGGATGCCGTGTCTGACCGCGATTTCGCCATCGAATTCTGCGCCTCGGCCAGCGTCCTCATGATGCACTTTTCGCGAATCAGCGAAGAATTGGTGCTTTGGGCCTCACCCCAGTTCGGCCTGGTGGAGTTGCCGGATCGTTTCTGCACCGGCTCCTCGATCATGCCGCAGAAAAAGAACCCGGACGTTGCTGAGCTGACGCGGGGCAAAACCGGGCGCGTGTATGGCGACCTTTTGGCGCTGCTGACTCTGATGAAGTCCCAGCCGCTGGCCTATAACCGCGACAATCAGGAAGACAAGGAGCCCCTGTTCGATGCCGTCGATACGGCTCTGTCTGCGGTGCACATCATGGGGGCGATGCTGCCGCAGCTGAAATTTCGTCCCGAGGCCTGCCGTTCCGCCGCGAGCAAGGGCTATCCGACCGCGACGGAACTCGCCGACTACCTGGTGCGCAAGGGAGTGCCCTTTCGTGATGCCCATGAAATGGTGGGCAAGACCGTGGCCCATGCGGCCGCCCGGGCGGTCGATTTGGCTGAGTTGCCGCTCGCCGACTTACAGCAGTACGCGCCGGCGGTGAGTGACGATGTGTATGCGACCCTGACACTGGAAGGCGCGGTGAATGCGCGCGACCACATCGGCGGGACCGCGCCCGCCCAGGTGCGCGCGGCCTGCGCCCGTGCCCGGCTGCGCCTGCAAGCATGAAGGTCATTGGCACCCCACTAAGCGCGGGCGCCACCCGCATGTTGCTCCTCGGCTCCGGCGAGTTGGGCAAAGAGGTGGTCATCGAAGCCCAGCGTTATGGCATTGAGGTGATCGCCGTGGATCGCTATGCCGATGCCCCGGCCATGCAGGTCGCCCACCGCAGCCATATCGTCGACATGCTTGATGGCCCAGCCCTGCGCCAGCTGATTGCGTCGGAGCGACCGAGCTATATCGTGCCCGAGATCGAGGCGATCCATACGCCGACCCTGGTAGAGCTTGAGACCGAAGGCTGGCGGGTCATTCCCACCGCCCGAGCCGCGCTCCTGACCATGGATCGGGCGGGTATTCGACGTCTGGCGGCGGAAGACCTGCAGCTGGCGACCTCGCCCTACCGCTTCGCAGACACGATCGAAGAGTATCGTGCGGCGATCGCCGCGGTGGGCATGCCCTGCGTGGTCAAGCCGGTGATGAGCTCGTCAGGCAAGGGGCAGAGCACCGTCAAGTCCGCGGACCAGGTCGAGCCGGCCTGGGCCTATGTGCAAACCGGCGGCCGCGCGGGGCAGGGCCGGGTCATCGTCGAGGGCTTCGTGGATTTCGACTACGAAATCACCCTGCTGACCGTGCGCCACCGCGGAGGCACAAGCTTTTGCGCGCCCATAGGTCATCTGCAAATCGATGGTGATTACCGCGAATCCTGGCAGCCGCAGCCCATGAGTCCGCTGGCGCTGGAGCGTGCGCAGCGCATCGCGCGCGCGATCACGGACGCGCTGGGAGGTTCTGGCATTTTCGGCGTGGAGCTGTTTGTGCGGGGCGATGAGGTCTGGTTTTCCGAAGTTTCGCCGCGACCGCACGATACCGGCATGGTCACCATGGTTTCGCAGGATTTATCCCAGTTCGCGCTGCATGTGCGGGCGATTCTGGGCCTGCCGATTCCGGCGATCCAGCAATTGGGCGCTTGCGCGTCATGCGCATTGCTGGTCGAAGGAGACCGTGTGGCTCCAGGCTATGCGGGCCTCGCCGCGGCCCTGAGCGAAGCGGGCACCCAGTTTCGCTTGTTCGGCAAGCCCGAGATCCGTGGGCGGCGGCGTATGGGTGTGGCGTTGGCTCGTGGTGACGATATCGAAGCCGCCCGTACCAAGGCTCGCGGGGCCTGCGCCAAGCTCAGAATCTGCAGTTAGCCGTCTGTCGGACTTGCCCGATCGTCGCGAGATTTTCGCTCCGTGCGACGATTTCTGGGCGATTCTGAGGGAAATAGTCGAACTATTTGACGAGGAAGCGCGTAGCAAGCGACCGCGGAGCGGAAATCGCAGTAGATCATGGTAAGTCCGACAGACTGTTAGCCCGGCTTAATGCACCGTGGGTTTGCTGCGCCGATCGGTGCGCGAGCGATCTGCGAAAACCTGGGATTGCGAGAAATCCTCGGCCAGGCGTCCATGTCTTGAGCGGCGGTCACCGGGTTCGCGTCGATCATCGTAGAAGCGGTAATGACAGGGGCATTTGCGCTCTTCACACCAGGGCAACGGCAACGGTGGCGCTTCCCTGGCGAGGTAGCGCTTCTCGGTAATCTTGCGCGCCGACATGCAGGATTCGGTTTCGTATTGCACGCTGACGGCCCGGAACGGGTGCGCTTCGCGTTTGGCCGGCCTGGCGGGTTTCGGCCGCGCCCGCGCTTGCCTGCGATGCAAGTACAGGGCGCCAGCCGCAACGAGCAACAACAGCACCAAGAGAAACTCCATCGTCTAGCGCCCGTAAAGTCGCGTTTCTTGCCCGGCCCGAGCGTGGCTGTTGCCGATCCGGCGGTCTTCCTGCTCGCGCCGGTCGGCCTGGCCGGAGGCAGCGCGTTGGGTCTGGTGCTGGAGGCGTGCGCCGCGTCTGTCGCCGTCGCGTCGGTCGGAAAAGTACAGATATCGGCAGCGGCAGCCGCGCCCGTGGCAGCCATCCACGGGCAGGGAGGGGGCTGAGCCGGCCACGAATCGGCGCCCGATCAGGCGCTGGGCGCTCGGGCAGGCATTGACACCGACCAGGATGCTCACCGAAGCAAAGGGGTTGGAGCCGGATGAGGCGCTGCCGGAACCCGCGGGCTGACGGCGGCGGTTCAAGCGACGCAGGGCGATTGCTGTTCCGAGCAGGGTTGCCAGGGTCAGGGCGAGAATCCAGATTGCGTTCATCAAGCCCACCTCCTGCGGGGGCTCATTGCGGGATGAGCTCGAGCATGCACGAGGCTGCGCCAGCGGGCGTGAAAAAAATGCGAATCGACGTGGCATGCCCGCGCGGCGGACGGTCCGGCCGCGAAAGCTGCAAACGCAAGCGAAAAAACCACCATTCCGCTAGACTGCGCGACCTTTTTTGCGCATTACCCGCCGGTATGACAGACAAACTCCGCAATATCGCGATCATCGCCCATGTTGATCACGGCAAAACTACGCTGGTCGATCAGCTCCTGCGCCAGTCCGGAACCCTGGACGACCGCAAGGAGACGGGCGAGCGAATCATGGATTCGAATGATATCGAGCGCGAGCGCGGAATCACGATTCTGTCCAAAAATACCGCGATCCGGTGGCACGATTACCGGATAAGCATCGTTGACACCCCCGGCCATGCCGACTTCGGTGGCGAAGTCGAACGGGTGCTGTCGATGGTGGATTCCGTGCTGCTGCTGGTGGACGCGGTGGATGGGCCCATGCCGCAAACCCGTTTCGTGACCAGTAAAGCCTTTGCGCTGGGTCTGAAGCCCATCGTGGTGATCAACAAGATTGATCGCGATGGTGCGCGCCCGGACTGGGTTGTTGACCAGGTCTTCGACCTGTTTGACAAGCTCGGCGCCACCGACGAGCAACTGGATTTCCCGGTCATCTACGCCTCAGCTTTGCAGGGCTATGCGGGCCTTGACTCAGACGTCCGCGAGGGCGATATGACGCCGCTGTTTCAGACGGTCGTTGATCAGGTGGCCCCGCCGGATGTGGATGCCCAAGGCCCGTTTCAGATGCAGATCACCTCACTGGATTACTCATCGTATGTCGGTGTGATCGGCATCGGGCGGATCAAGCGCGGCCAGGTGCGGGCCAACATGCCCGTGACCGTGGTTGCGCGCGACGGCAGCAAGCGCAACGCCAAAATTCTGCAGGTCCTGGGCTTCCATGGTCTGCAGCGGGTCGAGGTCGCAGAAGCCGGTGCGGGACACATAGTGGCGCTCACCGGCATCGAGAACATCAGCATTTCCGAGACGGTTTGTCATCCGTCACAGCCCGAACTGCTGCCGTTGCTGGAAGTGGATGAGCCGACCATGTCCATGACCTTCGAGGTTAACAAATCCCCCTTTGCCGGCAAGGAAGGCAAGTACCTCACCAGCCGTCAGGTGGGTGAACGCCTGCAGCGCGAGTTGAAGGTGAATGTGGCGTTGCGGGTCGAGCCAACCGCCGACCCGGACAAATTCCGCGTTTCCGGGCGTGGACTGCTGCATCTGTCAATTCTGATAGAGAACATGCGCCGCGAAGGCTTCGAGCTGGCGGTGTCGCGGCCCCAGGTGATTCGCAAGGACGTCGATGGCGTTTTGCACGAGCCTTTCGAGGCGCTCACCGCCGATGTTGAAGACGAACATCAGGGCAGCGTGATCCAGGCCCTGTCGGAACGCGGCGGGCGGATGCAGAACATGGTGCCAGACGGCAAGGGACGGGTGCGTCTGGAATACAGCATTCCGTCGCGTGGCCTGATCGGCTTTCAGACCGATTTCCTCTCAACCACCTCAGGTACCGGCCTGCTCGCGCATAACTTCGACCATTTTGGCCCGGAAGTCGAGATGGCCATTGGCAGTCGCCATAACGGGGTCCTGATCGCCAACGAAACCGGCAAGGTGCTGGGCTTCGCGCTGTTCAACCTGCAGGAGCGGGGTCGTATGCTGCTGGGCCATGGCGAGCAGGTTTACGAAGGCCAGGTGGTGGGCATCCATTCCCGCGACAACGATCTGGTCGTCAACGTGCTGAAGGCCAAGAAGCTCACCAACATGCGGGCCTCCGGCACCGACGAAAACATCGTGCTGACCCCGCCGGTGCGCCTCACCCTAGAGCAGGCCCTGGAATTCATCAACGATGATGAGCTGGTCGAAGTGACCCCGAAATCCCTGCGCGTGCGCAAGCGTTTTCTGAAGGAGCACGAGCGCAAGAAGGCTGCGCGCGGCGGCGAGTAAGCCATTCGCCGGCTCAGGCCAGGTAGGTATATCCGAGCAGGCCGGAGCGGAGTTCGTTGAGGTAGGTTTCGCGCTGCGCGAGATCAAGCGCACTGGCGTCGAGCTTGTGCTCATAGGCCGATCGCAGGGCATCGGGCGACAGATGCACGTAAGCCAGCAGCTCGTCGGTGCGGTCGCCCCTTTCAATGTCCCGCAACTGCCAGCCGTCGCCGTCGAGCGCAACATTGGCGGCGTCCGTGTCGCCGAACAGATTGTGCATGTCGCCGAGGATTTCCTGGTAGGCGCCAACCAGGAAGAAGCCCAGCAAATAGGTCTGGTCATTGAGGCCGTGTACGGGAAGGCTGCTTTCCACCCCATCCTGATCCACGTAATGATCGATCCGGCCATCTGAATCACAGGTGAGGTCGCGAATCAGGGCGCGGCGATCTGGCCGTTCCCTGAGGCGGTCCAGGGGCACGATTGGGAACACCTGCTTGATCGCCCACACATCTGGAAGCGATTGAAATACCGAGAAATTGCAGAAAAATTTGTCGGCCAGCTTTTCGTGCAACTCGTCCAAGGCGTCGCGATGGGCGCGCGCGGCCGGGTTCAACTCGTCCGCGACCGCGAAGGCGGTGGCACGGTACAGGGTTTCGGCCTGCGCCCGGTCCTGCAGGCTGACTTCGCCGCGCGCGAAGCCCTGCAGCGCCTGGCCCAGCAAGGCCTGTATGTCCTGCAGGCGCTCGAGAGGTGGGCTGTGCGCCTGGTTCTGGCATAGCTCCCACATGTCCATCAGCCAGGTCGGGGCGCCGACCGCGGGGGCATGAACCGCAGGTCGCTGGGCGGGTTCGCAGTCGATGACATTGGTAATAAGGACGGCGTGGTGGGCGGTCAATGCGCGGCCGGACTCCGAGATCAGGTCCGGAGCGGGCAGCTCGTGCTGGGCGCAGACCCGGGCCAGCGCCTGCACCACCGCTTGGGCGTAATCGGCCAGGCCGTAATTCATCGAGCAGTAACTGCGTGAGCGCGTGCCTTCGTAATCCACGCCAAGGCCGCCGCCGACATCCACGGCGTCCAGCGGCGCGCCGCGTTTGCGCAACTCGACGTAGTACTGCGCCGCTTCGCGCAGGCCGCCCTGAATATCGCGCAAATTGGCGACCTGCGAACCCAGATGAAAATGCAGCAATTGCAGCCAGTGAAGTTTGCCGGCGCTCTCCAGCTGCGCGACCGCAGCTTCGATCTGGCTGGCCGAGAGCCCGAACTTGGATTTTTCGCCTCCGGTATTCTGCCAGTGGCCCGCGCCTATGCTCGCCAGCCGGATTCGCAACCCGAGTCGGGGCTCGATCCCCAATTCGGCAGCCTGGGCCATGACCAGGGCCAGTTCCGACAGCTTTTCTACCACCAGGGTCACCCGATGCCCCAGCTGCTGTCCGATCAGCG
Source organism: Oceanococcus sp. (assembly GCA_041601225.1). Taxonomy (GTDB): domain Bacteria; phylum Pseudomonadota; class Gammaproteobacteria; order Nevskiales; family Oceanococcaceae; genus JBFIIN01. The sequence goes on along the minus strand of JBFIIN010000001.1, from coordinate 4,653 downwards.
CCAGCCGCACATACTCTTTGTCCTTGTAGCCGTTACAGATTATCTGTCCGCCGACGGGCAGTAGCCCCAGCACCGCCATCAACTCGGGTTTGCTGCCAGCTTCCAGGCCGATGCGCTGCTCGCCCGCGGCCAAAATCCGCTCAACCACGGCGGCCTGCTGGTTAACCTTGATGGGGTAGACCGCGGTATACCGGCCTGCGTACGCGTGACCCGCAATCGCCTGATCAAAGGCCCGGCAAAGCTGCCGCACCCGATCTTCGAGAATGTGGTCGAAGCGCAGAAGCAGGGGCAAGCGCAGGCCCTCATGGCGAGCGCCTGTAACGATCGCACTCAAGGCGACGGATGGCGCCTCGCCGGGCTGGCCAACGGCAACGCAGCCGTGCGCGTCGACACGAAAATAGCCCGCGCCCCAGGCCGGCATGTTGTAGAGCCGTTCGGCGTCGGCTGCTGTCCAATTGCTGCTACGCATCTATAATTCCGACTCGCAATGGGTGGGTGTCGGCCCGAGACATCTCCGACCCGAAGCTCTCATGCCAGACCCGCCAGAGCGGCTGGCTCCTCAACTGCTAAGAACAGGTCGGCATGGTAAACGAACACGAATGGTTCACCGAGCGCGTGGAAAGTTGTGGTACGGCGTTTGGCCTCAAGTTAGGCCGGTTGCTGCATGCCGAGCAAAGCGCTTTTCAGCACCTCGAAATCTATGACACGGCAAGCTTTGGCCGCCTCATGGTCATCGATGGCTGCGTGATGCTCACGGATCGCGACAATTTCTTGTATCACGAAATGCTGACCCACCCGGCTCTGTGCGCGCATTCCGCGCCGCGCCGCGTACTGGTCATCGGCGGTGGAGACTGCGGCACCCTGCGCGAAGTTCTGCGCCATCCTGAAGTGGAAAGCGCGGTTCAGGTTGAGATTGACGAGCGGGTCACCCGGCTGGCGGAGGAATATTTCCCGGGTCTGTGTGAATCCAATGACGACCCGCGCGCGCAACTCCTGTTCGATGACGGCATCGCTTATGTGCGCGAGGCCCCTGACCAGAGCCTGGACCTGATCCTGGTCGACAGCACCGATCCGGTCGGGCCGGCCGAGGGTTTGTTCAACGCCGCATTCTATGCGGATTGCGAGCGGGCGCTGGCCGCGGGCGGAATGCTGGTGCAGCAAACCGAGTCGCCCATGCTTCACCTGGACCTGATTCGCGAGGTTCATCAGGCGCTGCGCGGCGTTGGTTTCGGTCACACCGAGTTGCTTCAGTTTCCGCAGCCGGTGTACCCGTCCGGCTGGTGGTCGGCCACGGTGGCGATCAAGGGATCCGAGGTGCCCGCGCCGCAGGCCGGGCGCCTTGCCCGGCTGAGTGCCACCACCAAGTACTACAACGCTGAAATTCATGCAGCCTGCTGGGCGCAGCCGAATTTTGTGCGGGAGGCCCTGGGCTGATTCCGTGCGGGGCGGGGTGGGAACGAAGCGACCGGTACACCCCGCACAACAACAGGGGCGGGCCATGTGTGAAGAGCGCTGCAACGAGTGCAGCGCTGCAACCGCTCAGGAATCGGGGGCGGCGCTCTCGTTGCAGGCGTCCGCGACCTTGCCACGCTGTATGGCCAGCAACTGGTCGCGCTCCTGAGCAGTCAGTTCGCCCTGCTCGCCGAGCGAGGTCTGTTTCATCAGTCTGGGTGCTTGCTCATAGCTGAACAGCAGCTCGCGCGCCGCAGTGCATTGCTGGAGAGCCACTGCGGGATCAATGTTCCCGGTCTCCTCTTCGTCGGTGTCTTCTGCGGCGGCGGCTGGGCGGCCACTCAGGGACGGTAACCGGGTCTGGACGGGTTCCGCGCCGGGCGGGGGTTTGTCACCATAATGGACCTGGCCTTGCTCATCGACCCAGCGATAGACGCCGGCCGAAGCGTTGCCGATGATGAGGAGCAATGCCACCATCACCGTTAGGTGTCTGCGTGTTGCCTGCATGCCTTTAATGCCCTCTGCGGAGTGAGCGCGCCGATCCTACAATCCAAGCGCCGTCAGTCTAGCAGTCGCCGTCGAAGGCGGGAATTGCACGTGCGGCCAGAGGAGGCTCAGGGACTGACGGACGGCCGTGCGGCGCCGCCGCGACCGGCGCGTATCGCCGCTGTCAGTGCGGGCCTCTGCCGTCTGACGGTCTGTGCGAAGCTACAGTCTGCGGCGCACAGGCCTGCTGTTTCGCCGTCGCAGCCGGATATCGCGGGTCGGGGACCGGTCGCTGCCGGCGCGCGACAAAGCCAGCCTTTTGCAAGGGCCACCCAAGGACCTACGCCTGGTCGTGTCGCGCAGAGTGCCGTTCACCACCAGACATCGCGGGACCACTTCCGCGCGCTCCGCGTGAGTGCCGGCTTAGATTTGGGCCGGGCGTTGCGTCACGGGTTGCCGGGAGCGATCAGCAAGAGCGATCATGCCGGGCAGCAGCACCGCCCAGCATAGGGCCAGAACGAGCAGCGTGAGCGCGCTTGGATCAGTAAAGATGGCCGCGCCCAGGCCCGATCCACCGTAATAGGCTGCGGGGGCCATGACCGCGCCCGTGGCGGCGGCGAGCACATAGCGACCGTGCAGCCACCTGAGCGCGTGATTCACGATGAGCGCAAAGTTAACCCACATGCCGTAAATCCATAGCGGCGGAAATCCAGCCACGGGACTGTAGCCGGGGTAGCGGATCAATCCGGCCTGGATCAGCGCGGTATCGATCAGGGCTCCAAATAACAGGGCCACCACGATCAGGCGGAAATCTGATCCGGGGCAACGGCTGTAGCGGAAATGGATGCCCACCCACAGCAGCAAGGTGACCAGCCCAAAGGCGTCCTGGTGCATGTAGGCCGAACTGACAATCACCAGCCACAGCACGTTGAACGCAGCTAAATTGAGCAATGTGGGCATGAGGGTGTCCCAGAAGCTGCTCTGAAGATAGCAGTTCGTCAGGGTTTACGGGTAAAAAGATAGTGGCCGACACCCCATTGGGTACCCTGGTCCAGGGCGAAGAACTCAGCAACTGCCAGGTAAAACATGCGCCAGCGCTGCAACCGGGTTCGGGCTTCGGCGGCAGGCAGGTCGCGGGCGAACAGCGCCAGCAACTGCTCCCGGCTGGCATCCAGGCGCAGCAGCCAGGCATTGCTGGTGCTCGTGTAATGCTTGCCGGACAGCCACCAGCGCTGCTGCACTCTCAGGTCGTCCTGGTAAAGCAGGAACAGGTCATAGCTGGGCATCATGCCGCCGCTGAAGAAATGGCGGGACATCCAGTCGCTGTCGCCCTGGTCTTCGTAGGGATAGGCCAGTTCGCGGTGGCAGAAGACCTGGCTGAACAGGAGCCCGTCGGCCAGCAGCCATCGCCGGATGCGCTGAAACAGCAGTGCGTGATTGCGCACATGTTCCATCATCTCGATGGACACGATGCGGTCAAACCGAGCCATCGGCTCAAAGTCATTGATGTCCGCGGTGATCACCTCCACATTGCTCAGGCCGCGCTCGGCTGCGCGGGCGTCGATATAGCGTTTCTGATCGCCTGAATTGGAGACCGCGAGAACTGATGCATGCGGGTATCGGGCTGCAGCCCAGAGCGTGAACGAACCCCAGCCGCAACCCAGGTCGAGGACGCTCTGACCGTCGGCAAGTTTTGCTCGCTGCGCGTAGAGTTCCAGCATGGCCACCTCGGCGCCCTCGAGGGTCACCGTTCCGGTATCCCACAGGCAGCAGCTGTATTTCAGAAGCGGCCCCAGGGTGGTGTGGAAGAACTCGACCGGGATCGCGTAGTGCTGTGCATTGGCCGCACTGGTGGCGACGGCAATCGGGCTTTCCCTCCAGCTCCTCAGGCGCTTGTCCAAGATTTCCGCGCGTGTTTGCGCATTGGACCGGTATTCATCCCGCAGGCGGTTGCGGCTAATCCGACGAACGCCCCAGCGGATAAGCGGATCTGGAATTCGGCCCTGTTCGGCTAATTCGATGATGTTCATGTGGTGGAAATTCTCCTCCCGGCACGACCCTGGGCCGGGTCACTCCCGAGGCGCCGCCGTGCGGGCTTGCACTTTACGCAGTCCGCGCGTGCCCGGGTATCACGACCCGGAGTTGCGGCAATTGCAGGCGGGCGAGATTGCGCGGACTTGCCTGGGTCTGGCGCCGGAAAAGGGCCGGCGCAGTCCCGATGCCGGTGACCCCAGATGGTCTGGCCCGTGCGATCGGTGCAGCGATCACCGTGGAGCCGGCGAGCGGGTCGTCAATGGTCGCGCCACGCCTGCGGTCGTTGATCTGCGGATCTTCTCTACCCGTTACGGTCGGCTAGGCTCAGTGCGGACGTGACCCGGCAATGAGGGCTCGAAACAAGATCACAATTTCCCGCGCCAGGTCATTTGCCGTGAGCGGGGAATCGGTGGTGAACCACTCCACGATCAACTCGTTGCTGGCGCCGACCAGGGCAATCGCCGGCAGATGAAAATCCCGCGGAGTCAGGACGCCCGCATCCGCCAGCTGACCCGCCGTTGTGGATATCAGACCGGCCAGCTCGTGAATCACCCTGCGGCGCCGCTGTTCCATGTCGTTGCTGACCCCGACGCTTTCCACGCTGCCGATGCGGGCGCGGCGTGGATCGCCGAGCTAGTAGGCAATGAAGGCCTTGAGTCCCTCAATGGCGCGCTCGGTCGG